>CAYNZG010000059.1:0-7791 GCA_964401525.1 uncultured Ruminiclostridium sp. | reverse complement strand
GAGTATGCTGTATCAGTAAGGGAATCCGATGTTAACCTTGAGGACAAGGTAATCTACGCCCCTGACGGCTCGATCTGTGCCATGGGTTTTTCTGACGAAATTCGCGATATCCTCCGGGAGTTTAAGAACTGTAAAGTAGCTACCAGAGGAACCGGACGAGGTCCCCGGGTGGTTTACAAGGATATGTCTGTTGATGTGTTTATCAAGCGGTTTGAAAAACGCGGGTCAGATAAGTTTGGGGTCCCATATACCTGCGAACAGATAGAAGCTCAGTTCCGTCAGGCAAGAACTGTCGCCGGGGAAAGTGCGCTCACAAGAAAGCTATCTTTTAGGGCGGCGCGGAAGTCTGGCGTTTTCAATCGGCTGTATCAAGTTGAACGTTCCGGCGTAGATGTGTTCGATGTAAGGAATAAGGCGGTGGTTTTACGAATCATTAGTGGCTCTATGGCGTATCGTAATTTCCTGCAAGATTACAAGGCCTTCAAAGAAGCCTTCAACCTGTGATTTCAGTGGATTTCCCACTCGCAGAAAACCTCAGTTTCTCCCAAGTTCCTCAATTTCAAAATCATAATAAACCTCCTTCAACCACACCGATTTTCTGGTGTGGTTGAAGGAGCACAAAAAGACAGCCCCCTACTGGGGGCCGCCTGTAATAATCGTATGATTGCCAGATATTCGGTGCCCCTTTTAGGGGCAACCACAGGTAATAGGCCCTTATAGGGCCTGGTCAAGCCACCGGTTTAACCGGTGGTTTTGACTTATATCCGTTAAGTTTTATCCTTGTTCTTGCTGTCCAGCAGGCGGTTCAGCTCGTCCATGAAGGTGTTGATATCCTTGAACTGGCGATAGACCGACGCGAAGCGGACATAGGCCACCTCGTCCAGGTCCTTCAGCTTTTCCATGACCAGCTCGCCGATCTGCTTGCTGGTGACCTCGCCGCCCAGCTCATTTTGCAGCTCCTTCTCGATCTCATCGGTGGCCTTCTCCAGCAGGGACAGGGAGACGGACCGCTTTTCGCAGGCCTTGAGCATACTGTTCATGAGCTTGGTCCGATCAAAGGCCTGGCGGGTCCCGCTCTTTTTCACCACGATCATGGGCAGGATCTCCACGGTCTCATAGGTGGTGAAGCGATTGTGACATTTGAGACATTCCCGGCGGCGGCGAATGCTGGTCCCGTCGTTGGCCGGACGGGAATCAACGACCTTGCTGTCCAGGGTCGCGCAAAATGGACATTTCATAAAGCAAGACCTCCAAAATACTGACGAAATCTTTATATTAAATGTAGTATAGCATAAAAAACCAGGAATACCAGTTGTTTTTCCCGGAAAATGAAATTTTTTGTTCTCTGGAAACCCTTATCTGGGCATCAAAGGGTGAAATCCTCGTCCTTCCAGCGGCTGAGGTCCGGGACCACCGGCCGAACAGGGACACGCTTCAGCGGCTCATAGCGAAAGGCCGGGCAGGCGTTGCCGGGGGCCATGACCCCTCGCTTCTTGCAAAGGACGGTCTCCCGGTCGATCAGCTTCCCGCGCTTGCAATAGGCGCAGTCGGGGTCGATAGTCTTCTTGAATAAATGGAATGCCATGGGACATCCTCCCGTCATCTGGTCATAGTAAATTCATTATAGCCCCTTTCTTCGCCCATTTCCACCTATTTTTGCGGAAAAAGAGAAATAAAGCCCTAAAACCAGCAACAAGGCGGTCCATTCCCGGGTCAGCAGGCCCATAGGCGCAGCGGTAGGGTGCGCCGCCATGACCGGCAGGGTGAGGGGGAACAGGTGCATCCCGATCCCGGTGAGCAGGGCCGCCAGGAGCCCGTGGAGGAGCTTGGCCAGCAAATAGGCCTTCAGCGAGACCCCGGTGCGCCGGAGAGACCCCAGGGACTGGCAGTGGACGGAGAACCCGCCCCAGCCCAAGAGGAAGGCCGCCAGGGGCAGCGCCAGGGGCGAAGCCACGGCCTCCCGCAGGGCGGCGGTGCCAGTGGACAGCTCTAAGGTCCCGATGAGCAGGCTCCGGCTGAGAGCAGCGGTGTGCGTCCCGGGCAGCAGAGTTTCTAAGCTCCCGACCAAGGCGGGCAAAGCGCCGGAGGCCTCCGCCAAAGCCGTCAGCACGGAGAAAAGGACCACATAGGCGCAGATGTTCAGGGTGGCCTGAAAGGAGCTGCCGACGCAATCCGGCAGAGCAGCGGGGAGGGACTGGCCCTCGATGCGTCGGATGACAGCGGTCCCGGCGGGCCGTCCCCGGTCCAACAGGAGATGCAGCCCCCAGCCCAGCAGACAAGCCGCCAGGAAGTGGCAGACCAGCAGGAGCAGCCCCGCGCGGCGGGAGCCGAACACGCCCACCCCGGCGGCCCCCAGGAAAAAGGCTGGGCCGCACTGGTTGCAGAACAGGGCCAGGCGTTGGGCCTCCCGGGGCGTGCAGTCCTTCCGGTCCAGGAGCTGGACCAAGGTCCGCGGCCCCACAGGGTAGCCGCCCACCGCCCCCAAGAGGAAGGCGGCGCTCCCGCCGCCCACGCCAAAGAGATGGCCCATGGGCCGCCGGACCAGGCGGGCCATCCTGGCGGCCAGACCGGTGCGGATGCACAGGGAGGAGAGGACCAGGAAGGGAAACAGGGAGGGGATGAGCAGGTCCAGGCAGAGGGTCAGGCCCTGCCGGGCGGCCTGGATGCTCTGGGACGGGAAGGAGAAGAGCAGAAGAGAAAGGCCCAGCAGGACCGTCCCCTCCAACCAGATCATGCTGCGCTGCTTCATGGCCATCCCTCCTGTCCAAGATCAGTAAACTCTATGCAGGGAACAGGAGGTCCTTGCATGTCCGCTCGCCATCCGATATAATAGGTATCATTATGATTCAGTGGAGGAAGCCTCATGAAAAAATGCCTGACGCTGGTTTTCGCCTGCCTGCTGCTGTGTTCCCTGGGGGGATGCGGCCAGGAGCAGGCGGCGGAACCGCTGTCCAAGACCAATCTGATGCTGGACACGGTGGTGACCGTTTCCCTGTACGACAGCCAGGACACCGCCCTTTTGGACGAAGCCTTTGACGAGATCGCCCGCCTGGAAGATCTGCTCAGCGCCACCCGGGAGGGGAGCGACATCGACCGCCTGAACCGGGCCGCCGGGCAGGACTGGGTGGAGATCGCCCCGGAGACCGAGGAGGTCCTCCGCCTGGCCAAGGACTATGCTGCCCTGTCCGACGGGGCCTTTGACGTGACTGCCGGGTCCCTCATCGACCTCTGGGGCATCCACAACGGGGAGGGCCATTACCCCACCCGGGAGGAGCTGGACCAGGTCCTCCCCCTCATCGGCAGCGAGGACCTGCTGGTGGAGGAGGGCAGAGCCTTCCTGACCCGGGAGGGGATGCAGGTCAACCTGGGGGCCATCGCCAAGGGCTACATCGCCGACCAGGTCAAAGCCCTCCTGGTGGAGAAGGGCGTGGAGCACGCCACCCTGGACCTGGGGCGGAACGTCCTGCTCATCGGCGGGAAGACCGCGGAGGACCCCTTCCGCATCGGCATACAGGACCCCAACGACGAGCAGGGGGCCTTGATCGGCGCGGTGGATGTAGCCGACCAGAGCGTGGTGACCTCCGGCATCAACGAACGGTTCTTCACCTATGAGGGGAAGCAGTATCACCACATCTTAGACCCCTTCACCGGGTTCCCCGCCGACACCGGAGTCGCCTCGGTGACCATCCTGTCGGATTCCTCCGCCCAGGGGGATGCCCTCTCCACCACCTGCCTGCTGTTAGGGCAGGAGAAGGGGAGCGCGCTCATCGAGTCTCTGGATGGCGTGGAGGCCCTCTTCATCCTCACCGACGGGACCCAGCTGCCCACCGCCGGGTTCCCGGGCGAATTTTGATCGAGACAAACAGAAAGCAGGACCGTCGCCGGTACGTTCGTACCTTGGCGGCGGTCCTGCGCGTTTAAGCAAGCAGAGCGGCCAGGGGGACCAGGATGACAAGTCCCACCACGTTCACCACGGTGAAGACCGCCAGATACCGCAGGGGCTTGGCCTCCGGCAGGGCGGCGTAATACTGAAAGGAGATGAGGCTGGCTAAGGAGGCGATGAGGGTACCCAAGCCGCCTAAGTTGGTCCCGGCCAGCATCCCCTCCCAGTCCTGGGTGAAGTCCGCCAGCAGGAGGGAAGCCGGAACATTGCTGATGACCTGGCTGGCCAGCAGGGAGGAGAGCAGAGGGCTCTTGTCGATGAGGGTAGTGAGCAGCTCCCGCACCGAGGCCATGGCCCCGATGTTCCCGGCAAAGATGAAGAAGCACAGGAAGGTCAGCAGGAGACTGTAGTTGACCTTGCCCAGCATGGACTTGTCCACCACCAGAAGGATCAGAAAAATGAGAAGGGTCAGGGTCCCGTAAGAGAGGACCCGGAACACCGACAGCAGGCACAGGAGGAACAGGCCCAGATAGAGGGCCAGCCTCCGGCGGCTGGGGATGGTGCTGGTCCGGGCAAAGGACACCTGGATAGGGTCCTTGGGGATGGACAGGGTGGCCACCAGTAGACCCAGAAGGCTCAGGACGGAAAGGGGGAGCATCACCTGAAAGAAGTTGGCGGCGGTCAGGTCGTAGTGGGCGTAGAGAAAGAGGTTCTGGGGGTTGCCCACGGGGGTGTCCATGCTGCCCAGGTTGGCGGCCACTGTCTGCAAGACGATGACCTGGATGAGCAGGTCCGTCCGGCCGATGGTCTGCAGGACCAGGATGGAGAAAGGGACGAAGGCGATGAGGGCCACGTCGTTGGTCACCGCCATGGAGGCGAAGAAGGGCAGCAGGATGAGGATCATGACCACCGCCCGCAGGTGGTGGCTGTTGGTCAGCATCCGCTGGGCCAGCACATCGAAGAGCTGGCAGGACTGGAGCCCAGCCACCACAGCCATCAGGCAGAACAGCAGGCACAGGACCCGCAGGTCGATGTAGGACAGATAGGCCATGCTGGGGGGCACCAGGATCATGGACAAAAGCGCGGCCAGGGCCGCAATGGTGAGAACAGGCTCCTTTTTCAGGGGTACCAGACATTTAGAGAGCATATATGCCACCTCGAAGAACGTGAGATCTGCGCAGGGGTCCGTTGCCGGACGGCAGCAGGACCTATCATAGCAGAGCCGCCGCAAAAGTCAAGGAGGGGGCACGAAATTTTTTGGACCCTGGAGAAAGAAGTCCCTTTGCAAAGAAAATCAAATATGGTACCATGAGAAAAAGATGGTTTTCAGAAAGGAAGGGGAGACAAATGGAGTATGGGATCCTGAGCTTGCTTCCGGTGGCGGTGGTCATCGCGCTGGTCTTCCTCACCCGGCGCACGGCGGCCTCTCTGCTGGCCGGCTCCCTGGTGGGGGCGGTCATGCTCTATGGCGCGTCCTTTCCCAAGCCCCTGTTGGACGTGGTCTACGGGGTCATGGGCAGCGACCTGTGGATCTGGGTGGTGCTGGTCTGCGGGTTCTTCGGCAGCCTGGTGGCTCTGTTCCAGGCCTCCGGCGGGATCTACGGCTTCACCGCCGTGGTGGCCAGGGTCTGCACCAACGAGAAGCGCACCCTGGTGGGGGCCTGGCTGCTGGGCATCATCGTCTTCATTGACGACTGGCTCTCCATCCTCACGGTGGGGGCGGCCATGCGCCGGGCCACCGACCGCTTCCGGGTCCCCCGGGAGATGCTGGCCTTCGTCACCAACGCCACCGCCTCCTCCATCTGCGTGATGGTCCCCATCTCCACCTGGGGCGTGTTCATGATCAGCCAGCTGGTGGCCGCCGGGGTCTGCCCCGCCGAGGGCGGGATGACCACCTTCTTGCAGACCCTCCCCCTGATGTTCTATCCGCTGCTGGCCCTGCTCAGCGGTCTTCTGTTTTCGGTGGGGCTGCTGCCCAAGCTCGGCCCCATGCGCGCAGCGTATCGTTCTGTTCCAAAGGAAGCAGAGGCAGACGGCGACCGGCAGGAAGAGGAAAAGACCGGGCGGGCCGTCAACTTTCTGCTGCCGGTGATCCTGGTCACCGCCATCACCGTGGCCACCGGGGAGATCCTCTACGGGACCTTAGCCTGCCTGGTCTTCTGCGCGGTCCTCTACCTGCCCCAGAAGCTCATGACCCTGAACCAGTACATGGACCATGTGATCGCCGGGTTCAAGGACATGATCGGCGTGCTCATGATCGTCACCAGCGCCTTCATCCTCCGGGACATCAACAGCCTGTTAGGGATGCCGGAGTATGTCATCGGGGCGGCCAAGGCCGCCATGAGCCCGGCGCTGCTTCCGGCTGCCGCCTTCCTCATCGTCACAGCCCTGGGCGTGGCCGCCGGGAATTTCTGGGGCATCTGCGCCATCTCCTTCCCGGTCATCATCCCCATTGCCCAGGCCCTGGGTGGGAACCTCCTGCTGACGGCAGGGGCCATCATCTCCGCCACGGCGGCGGCCTCTCACCTCTGCTTCTTCGGGTCAGAGGCCACCCTGACCTGCTCCGCCACGGAGATCTCCAACGTGCGCTATGCCCAGACCGTCATCCCCATGGTGGCCGTGCCGGTGGTGCTCACCGTCCTGGCCTACCTGCTGGCGGGCATCCTCATCGGGTGACCATTCTCAGGCCAGCAGGGGAGACCGCTCCATCACGTTTAATAACGCCTTCCGGGGCCCTTCGTCCATCTCCCACAGGGGAAGGCGGAGGGCCCCGCTGTCTATTCCCGCGGCGGCCATGGCGGCCTTGATGGGGATAGGGTTCACCTGGGAGAAGAGCGCGCGGATGAGAGGGGCCGCGTCCAACTGGAGCTGCCGCGCCCCCGCTGTGTCCCCGGCGAAATACCGATGGGTCAGCGCCGCCATAGGCCCGGGGACCAGGTTGGAGGCCACGGAGATCAGCCCCTTGGCTCCCATGGCCAGCATGGGAAGGGTGTGGTCGTCATTGCCGGACCAGACGAAGAAGTCCTCCCCGCAGAGGGCCATGGTCTCCGCCAGCAGGGAGAAGTCCCCGGAGGCCTCCTTGACCCCGTGGATGTTGGGGTGCTGGCTGAGGATCCGATAGGTCTCCGCCGTGAAGGACAGGCCGGTGCGGGAGGGGACGTTGTACAGGATCAGCGGCAGGGAGACCCGGTCGGCCAGATGCTCATAGTGGCGGGTGAGCCCTGTCTGGGTGGTCTTATTATAATATGGTGTCACCACCAGTAGGGCATCGGCCCCGGATTCCTGGGCGCACTGGCAGAGGTAGAGGGCATCGGCGGTGTTGTTGCTGCCGGACCCGGCCAGGACCGGGCAGCGTCCAGCCACCTGGGTCACGCAGAAGTCCACCAGCTGAACGTGTTCCTGGACACTGAGGGCGGCGCTCTCGCCGGTGGTGCCGCAGACGCAGAGGCTGTCGACCCCGGCCTCCAACTGTCGGTCGATCTGCCGGGCGAAGCGGGCGTAGTCGATGGACCCATTGGCCCGGAAGGGCGTGATGAGGGCGGTGCAGGTTCCGGTAAAAACGGGAGAAGCCATAGAAACTCCTTTCATAGACCAAAAGAAAAAGCCCCCGGCCGATCTCTGTGTCAGAAATCGGCCGGGGGCCGCGTGTATGGTGTGAAGCGCGGGATCAGCGGGGGAGGATGTAGCCCTCTGCGCACAGCAGCTCGGCCAGAAGGACTGCGCCGCCGGCGGCACCCCGCAGGGTGTTGTGGGACAGGCCCACGAACTTGTAGTCATACTGGGTGTCGGGACGCAGACGGCCCAGGGTGATGGCCATGCCGCCTTCCAGGTCGCGGTCCAGCTTGGCCTGGGGACGGTCGGGCTCCTCGAAGTACTGCAGGAACTGCTTGGGTGCGCTGGGCAGCTCC
>CAYNZG010000058.1:0-7804 GCA_964401525.1 uncultured Ruminiclostridium sp. | reverse complement strand
CTCCAACATCATCGAGGGCGTGGCCCGGGGCGTGGACTTCTTTGACTGCGTCATGCCCGCCCGCAACGCCCGCCACGCCAAGCTCTACACCTGGGAGGGCGCCATCAACATCAAAAACGAGAAGTACAAGACCGACGAGCGGCCCATCGACCCCACCTGCACCTGTCCCGCCTGCCAGAACTTCTCCCGGGCCTACCTGCGCCACCTCTTCGCCGCCGATGAGATGCTGGCCATGCGTCTGGCCGTGCTGCACAACCTGCACTTCTACAACGAGCTGATGGTGCGCATCCGCCAGGCTCTGGACGAAGGCCGCTTTGCAGAGTTCCGGGAGGAATACCTGCCCAAGTTAGCCACCAAGCTTTAAATAAAATCACAGCCGATTTGAAAAAAGGGCTTGTCAAACAGACAAAGTTCTCTTATAATAAACGGTAAGTCTTATCATAATCAGCGGAGGAACCAGCCATGGAAATGGGAATTTTACTTGCGTTAATTGTTTTTTATATTGTGATCTTCTACTTCCTGAAGATGCGTCCCGACAAGAAGCGCAAAAAGGAGCAGGACGACATGAAGAAGTCTCTGGCTCCCGGTGATGCAGTCACCATGATCGACGGCATCATCGGCAACGTTTGCGCCGTGAAGGAGAAGACCATCGTCATCGAGACCGGTGCAGACCGCGTCCGCCTGGAGTATGCCCACTGGGCTATCATGAACAAGGGCGCAACGGTGGATGCCCAGCAGTAACGCAAACACGGCATAGAAAGATCCCTCCCCACATAGGCTCTAAGGAAGCCTTTTCGTGGGGAGGGATTTTTTTGCCAACAAAACGGGACGATACGACGAAGAAAAAAGGGGAGAGGGCCGTGCTCCCTGTCCTCCTGGGCGGCGGCCTCGCACTGGCGGGCTTTTTGCTGCTCCTGCTAGCACTGGCCGGGCTGATGGCCCTGGAAGTCTTACCGGCGGACAGCCCCAGCTTCCTTCTGTCTGCCTGCGCCGGACTGTGGGCCTTCATCGGCGGCCGCTGGGCCGTCCGGAAGGGGAGTCTGGCTCCCATGGTCAGCGGCGGTCTGACCGGGGTGCTGCTCTGCCTGGTCCTGCTGCTCCCATGCTGCTGGATCCGGGGAGCCGTGGCCTTTCCCGGACCCTTTGCCGGGACCCTGCTGATGGTTTTGGCGGGCGGCTGTCTGGCGGGCTTATTGGGAAAGCGGAAGCCCAGGAAGAAAAAGCGATGAGCGGGGCCGTCACCAGGAGAAAACCTCGGCTTTTTCGCGCCGGGACTGTCACAGCGGTCCAGAAAAACGGCGTTTTGCTGCTGCTGTCCGTCGGATTCCTCAGCGGTGCGCTGTTGGGCGGCTTTTTTGCAGGAAAACTGTCATTTGAGCCCTACATAGCAGAGTTTTTACAGGAATCGGCTCAAGCAGCAGCTGCGCCGTCGCTGTGGCGGGAACTGTGGGTCAGTCTGCGCTGGCCGACGGCGGTGCTCCTGGTGGGGATGCTGCCGTGGGCAGGGCTGACCATGCCGACGGTGCTGTTTCTGCGGGGATTTTTGTTGTCCTGCGGGATCGGCGCGGTAGCGGCGGGACGCGGGTTAGAAGGCATCCTATGGGCAGGGCTGTTGTTTGGGCCGACCTGCGCACTGACGGTGCCGGTGATGTTCGTCTTAGGGACGGATCGATTGCTGCGGAAAGCCGTGCCGACGGTGACCACGCGGTCGCCGTTGCGGTTCGGTCTGTGCGCCGCGGCGCTGGCGCTGTGCGTGGTGCTGGATCTCAAAGCGGTCCCGGCCGCGCTGCACAAGCTGCTGCAAGTGGTCGGGGCCGGATAGCGGCCCAAAAACAGGACTTGCGAAGAAGGAAAAAACGAGGTATAATCACTAAGTTAAGCGATCCGCGAACAATCAGCTTCTCGAGAGGGGAGCTGATTTTCCAGCGAAACGAACTTCGCATAATGTGGGTTTTGCGAAGTTGGACCACCGAAAGAAAGGACGACCCCCCTCTATGGCTGACTTTTGGCTGGAAGCTCCCCCCGTGCTGCGGGAGTTTCTGAATTACCACGAATCCATTCTCTCTCACTCCGCCAAGACCGTGGATGAATATTTCTTAGACCTGCGAGCTTTCTTCCGCTATCTCAAGCTGCGCCGGGATCCCAGCGTGGCGGACACGCCGTTCCAGGAGATCTCCATTTTGGATGTGGATCTGGACTTCGTGTCCAGGACCGATCTGTCGGAGATCTATGGCTTTCTCACGTTCCTGACCGGCGGCGCTCAGGCCGGTCGGGCGGAATCCTCCACCCGCGCCCGGAAATGCGCGGCCATCCGCTCCTTCTTCAACTATCTCTGCGTGAACGCCCAGCAGATGGAACGCAACCCTACCCAGGCTCTGAACAACCCCAAGCTCCGCAAGAGCCTGCCCCGGTATCTTTCTCTGTCGGAGAGCATCCAGCTGCTGGACGCGGTCTCCGGCCCCAACGAGCTGCGGGACTACTGCATCCTGACCATTTTCCTGAACTGCGGCCTGCGCGTGGGCGAGCTGGTGGGCCTGAACGTCCAGGACATCCGGGACGACACCATGCGGGTCCTGGGCAAAGGCAACAAGGAACGGCAGCTCTATCTGAACGAGGCCTGCCTGGATGCCCTAAAAGCCTATTTGGAGGTCCGGCCCCAGCCCAAGGACGAGCTGCGCCACCGGGACGCGCTGTTCGTCTCCCGCAACAAGACCCGCCTGACCACCCGGGCCGTGGAAAACATCGTCCGCAAGGCGGTCACCCAGGCCGGGCTGGACCCGCAGTATTCGCCCCATAAGCTCCGCCACACCGCCGCCACCCTGATGCTGAACAACGGCGTGGATGTGCGCACCCTCCAGGATGTGCTGGGCCACGAGAACCTGGGCACCACCCAGATCTACACCCACATCTCCGACGCGAACATGAAGATGGCCGTGGATGCCAACCCCCTGGCCAGGGTGAAAAAATGAGTTAAATCCTACTTGGATAGTGTGCAATGAAATGCACAAAAAATACCTGCTGTATTTTATACAGCAGGTATTTTTATTTCTTTTCCTGGGCTTCGTTCTGGCGCAGGAGGGCCACGCGCAGACGAAGCTGCTGCAATTTATCCTTTCCGGTGATGTGCAGCCGGTCATAGATATCCCGCCGATAGGAATATACCGTACTCTTCTGATACTTCAGATGGTCGGCGGATTCCTGGGGCGAGAGCCCGTCCACCATGTCGTCGATGATGAGCCGCTGCTTGTCGGAGAGCTTGCGGTATTCCAGCAGGAACATCTCATAGGCCGCCGGGTCCAGCTCGTCCTTCCGCCGGGTGGCCAGCTGCTTTGCGTCGGCCTGGACCACCTCCAGCTGGGTCTGGGTCTGCTCATACCGGCTCTGCAGGGTGGCCTTCTCCCCTTCCAGGGTGGTCACCAGGGCCTTGTGGGTCTCCTCCCGGGCGGTGATGGTGGCGGTCAGAGGCTCGAAGTCGTCAAAGGTCATCTGCTCCTCGTCGGGCCGCTCCGTCTGCAGCCGCTTCATGTCCTCATAGACCGGCCGCAGATAGCGGCGGGCGAAGTAGATGCAGCAGGCCACCACGAAGAACAGCAGCAGGAAGCCAAAGACGGCCACCTGGGCCACATCGCCCAGCAGGGCCTTGTCAAAGTCCTCCTTGGGCATCAGCACCGCCAGGGTGTGGGTGGCCTCGTCCTCCTTGGTGAAGGAGAGCTGCTCCAGCTTGCCGATGAACTCCTCGCCGCTGCCGGAGAAGATCCAGATCCCTCCCCCCTGCTTTCGGACGGAGAGGGCCCCATCGGGCAGGGTGCAGGAGCCGTCGGCAGTGTAGGTCACCAGGCTCTGCTCCACATCGACGGTCTTCCCGGTGTTTTCGGTAAAAAGGCAGGCCAGCCGGTCCAGATCCGAGGGCTGCTCATAGTGGGCACAGAAATAGGTCTGGTTCACAGCGAAGCCGCAAATGCCGTACACGGTGCCGTCCTCCCCCACCATAGGCACGGTCAGGAAGATGGCCCGTTCGGAGGTGCCGGGCAGGGTGATGAGCTCGGTGATGCGGCAGGACTCCCAGATCGGCCCTACCGCCTCGGCCATGGACTCGGCATAGCCCGGGAACTGGTCGGTGCGCATCTCCTGCTGCCATTTCCGGTGGGGCATGACCCCGTGGGCCTTGCTGACCCCGGGCATCCCCCGGAAGAGCAGCAGCTCGTTGCCGGATCGCTCGGCGTTGTTCTTCTGGATGTACAGGCCGCTGCGCGTGTCCGGCTCGCTGTCAGTCCGCATGGCGGCATCCAGGACGACGAAGCCCCCGGAGCACCGGGTCTGGCGGATGTACTGGCACAGCGGCTCCAGCATGGCATCCTCCACGGCGGTCAGGGAATCCAAGTCCCCGGTGAGCTGGGAGAAGGCCACGCCCCGGTCCTCCAGACATTCCTCCAAAAGGTAGGTCATGTCGGTGGAGAGGTGCACCCCGGAGGTGGCCACGTTCTGCCACAGGGAGCGCATATCATCCCGGAAGAAATCCATCTGGGTCTGGAGGGTCCGGGCCATCTCCGCCTTGGGGCTGCTGAGCCGCCCGAAGGAGAACAAGCCTATGCACACGGCAAAAATGAGGATCGCGGCCAGCAGCGCCATATACAGGCTCAGCTTGTAGCGCATGGAGCGCTGGGTGCTTTTCAGGGCGGACAGGAGACCCTGGACCGCGCTCCCCTGCCGGGGGCGGGTCCGCTTTCTCACTGGATGCTGCAGAAGAAGTCCCAGGTCTCCTCTGCCAGTGCGTCGATGTCCTCTCCGGCGGCGGCTCTGGCGGGCAGCTCCTTCTGCATCTGGCGCAGGCCGTCGTAGAGGGTGTAGATCTTGTCATAGTACCCTGCGAACTGGGGTTCGGACACGGGGGTATAGGTCTCCTGGGCATCCTTCAGGGCAGCGTAGAGGGCCTCGTAGCTCTCCTCGGGGAACTCGTAGGTGGAGAGGTCGATGTCGTCGAAGGCCCCGGTGCGCACGGGCATATAGCCGGTATCGGCCACGAAGTGAAGGTTCCGCTCTGCCTCCGTCAGCCAGTCCACGAACAGAGCGGCGGCTTCCGCCTTTTGGTCGGTGGTCTTGTAGGCGGCGATGCCCACGCCCGCCTGGGTCATGAGGGGCTCGCTGCCGGGGGTCATGGGCATGGGCAGCGCATGGAGGTCCATGGGCTCGCTGGTGCCGTCGGCATAGGAGACCGTGTCATTATAATAAAGGATGGCGGCGCAGGAGCCGAGGCCGCACAGCGCGTCGCCGGTCATCACCTGGGTGTTGGAGTAGAGGTCAGACACCTGGATGTGTCCCTGGACCAAGGAGCGGGCCAGCGTCATCCAGCTCTCCTTGAAGATGGGGTTGTCCAGGTCATACCAGCCGTCCTCGGTGTAGAGGTCCTGGGCACCGTGCTCCATGGCGGTCAGCTCCACCACGCGGATGGGGTAATCCAGGGCGCAGAAGACCTCCCCGCCGGACCAATCATAGAACGCCCCGGCGGCATCATAGAATCCTTCCCAGGTGGCCAGGTCGTCGTAGGTCACGCCGGTCTCGGCAGAGAACTGCCCAAAGCGGCTGCCGTTGAACATCAGCACATGGGTGGACTTGGACACAGGGAACACCAGCAGCTTGCCGTCCGTCTGACCGTCGGCCAGGAAGCCGGGGACGAACTCATCCAGGGCCTCGTCGGTGAACCAGTCGTTCCAGTCCAGCAGGTTTTCTTCGCCCAGCTCCAGGGCGTTGTTCAGGTGGCAGGTAAAGAGGTCGGGCATCTCCGCGTCGGAGCTGCCGGACTGGCTCTCCAGCAGCAGGTCACCGATGCGGCTGGTGCTGCTCAGGCCGGTCACCTTGATGTGCACGCCTTGCTCCTTGCCCACCGTGCGGTTGAATTCTTCCACCAGCAGATCCATGGGCGAACCGGCTTGCTCGCCATAGACGTGCCAGAAGGTCAGCTCCACCGGGTCCTTGGGATCCAGCAGAGTGCGGCTGCCGCACCCGCCAAGGGTGCAAAGCAGAAGGGTGGCCAGGAACAGGGATATGATCTTCTTTTTCATAAAAACCCTCCAATTTTAAATTTTTTTGCCCTGAAACCCTAAATAGAGGTTTTTAGGGTATACAGAAGCGGGGGAAAATGCTAAAAAACAGGCAGATGGCGCCGGACTCGCACTCTGGCGGCATCAAAACCCAGAGGATCGTAAAAGGGGGCGTTCCCTTTCGGCGGGGGTGAGAGTCCGCCGGAAGTCCGTTCGTCGCCTGGCCCGCGCCGAACGGCACCCTCGTTTACGTCCTCATTTTATCAAACCTGTTCGCGTTTTTCAAGATGATATCGAAAGGGGGACGGCTGATGGAGCAGGCAAAGAAGACCGCAAGCTACCGGGTCACGACAGAGCCCGGGGGTTGGGTGTTCCGTTTTTTCTGTGACAGCTCCGGCCAGCTTGGCTGCGTGACGGGGCCCATCCGGGCAGACAGCGTGGAGGCCGCGCTGGACCTGGCCTGGCAGACCGAGGGCAGGCAGCATTTCAACCGCTGCGACAAGTGCCGCCGGTATGTGTCCGCCGCGATGTTCAATCTGACGGCGGGGCAATGCGTGGACTGCGCCCCGTGGGAGGACGCTTACCCAAATTTCTGTCATCAATGCGGCGTTCGGATCAAGGCCCCGGAGGCCTACTTCTGCCCCAACTGCGGCGCGCGGCTGTGGAACCAGGGGCAGGCGGAGGAGGTGAGATCAGAATGACACTGACCACCAAACGGGCGCTGCGGCAGGTCCGATTGATGGAGTATGGATTCGGGCCGGACATCATGCGCCTGACCAAGGTATGTCCCCACTGCGGCAAAGGCAACCCCTCCGGCAACGACACCTGCATCGACTGCGGCGCAGCCCTGGGCGACAAGACCCTGCTGGATCTCTACCGCTCCCGGCATCCCAGCTGCCCCTGCTGCGGCGGCACCGTGACCCGCACGGCGATCTACTGCCCCGACTGCGGCACCCATCTCAAGAGAAAGGCGGCGACGGGCTGATGTTCAGAAAGCAGAAACCGGGCGGGCGGACCCGCCCCAAGGTCGCCGTCTGCTATGTGGACGCGGTCAACAGCCGGGCCGCGGCAGACTGGCTGACTCGGCTGGACCTCTGCCAGAGCGTGGCCATCCTCTCGGACGCGCCCAGCGACACCCTCTGGACCTGCGTCCGGGAGAAGCCGGACCTGCTGGTGCTGGAGGCTATGCCCGATGCCATGGAACAGCTGGATGACCCCGACAAGGACATCACCGGCCGGTGCGAGCTGGCCGTGCAGGTCAAGGAGGCCCTGCCCCGCTGCCGGGTGTACCTGGTCTGCAGCGCGGAATTCCGGCGGCTGGAGCCGGCCATGGAGAAGGCCGTGGAGACCCACCTCATCGACGGCTACCGCTTCGGCGGCCTCTCCCGCCAGCAGATCGAGACCTGGCTAGCCGAGACCGGCGCGAAGCCCAAGCACTGACGATCCAACGATCAAAGGAGGACAGACAACATGAAAAAGAGGCTATTGAGCATCCTGCTCTGTCTGGTGATGGTGGTGAGCCTGCTGCCCACGGCCCTACCCGACACGGGACCCACAACAGAAAATATAAGAAATTGATCACAACACAGATCATAAAAACAGAGAGGAGAAATCATTATGGGACTCATCAAAGCTGCCTTCGGCGCAGCCGGCGGCGTGCTGGCTGACCAGTGGAAGGAATACTTCTACTGCGAATCCATCCCCGCAGACGTTCTTGCGGTCAAGGGCCAAAAGAAGGTCACCGGACGCTCCAGCAACACCAAGGG
>CAYNZG010000057.1:0-7955 GCA_964401525.1 uncultured Ruminiclostridium sp. | reverse complement strand
GCGATGATCATCTTGGGCTTGTGCTGCAGAGCCAGCGCACGGACCTGGTCATAGTCGATGTAGCCGTTGGCATCCACGCCGTAGGAGACCATCTTATAGTTCAGGCCGGAGAAGTTGACAGGGCTGCCGTGGGTCAGGTGACCGCCGTTGTCCAGGTTCATGCCCATGACGGTGTCGCCGATGTTGCACAGAGCCTGATAGACAGCGTAGTTGGCAGAAGCGCCGGAGTGGGGCTGCACGTTGGCGTGGTCTGCGCCGAAGAGCTTCTTAGCGCGGTCGCGGGCGATGTCTTCCACCACGTCCACGCACTCGCAGCCGCCGTAGTAACGCTTGCCGGGATAGCCCTCTGCGTACTTGTTGGTCAGCACGGTGGAAGCTGCAGCCATGACAGCCTCGCTGACGAAGTTCTCAGAGGCGATCAGCTCGATGTTTCTGCGCTGACGGTCGTACTCGGCGCGGACAGCGTTGCCGACCTCGGGGTCCTGCTGAGTCAGGAAATCAATAGTTTCTTTGACCATGATACTCGCTCCTTTTATTTGTTTTGTATAGTGTGTTACAGTTGCTGTTGCAGTATCCTGTAATAGATAAGGATATTAACATTATACCCCAACTTCCGAAAAAATCCAATGACTAATTTCTTTCTTTATGCTATACTATTTGCACGAAAAACCGCTGTTTGCCCAGGAGGAATCGACATTTCTATGAAATTTGCTGATGAGATCCATGCCATCGTGGCCGAGCTGAAGCGTCTCTACCCTCAGGAAGACCTCTGCTCCCTGCCCTATGAAAAAGACTACGAGCTGCTCTTCGCCGTCCGCCTGGCGGCCCAGTGCACCGACGAGCGGGTCAATCAGGTGACCCCCGCCCTCTACGGCGACTACCCCACCTTAGACTCCCTGGCCCAGGCGGAGCCGGAGGACATCGAGCCCTACGTCCACTCCTGCGGCTTCTTCCGGGCCAAGGCCCGGGACATCGTGCTCGCCGCCCGGATGCTCCGGGATGAGTACGGCGGGGAGGTCCCCGGGACCATGGAGGACCTGTTAAAGCTCCCCGGCGTGGGCCGGAAGACCGCCAACCTGATCCTGGGGGATGTCCACCGCGTCCCCGGCGTGGTGGTGGCGGACACCCACTGCATCCGCATCACCGGCCTGCTGGGCCTCACCGACGGCACCAAGGATCCCAGCAAGGTGGAGCAGCAGCTCCGCCGCTGCCTGCCCCCGGAGGAGTCCAACGACTTCTGCCACCGGATGGTCCTCCACGGCCGGGCCGTCTGCAGGGCCAGAAAGCCCGACTGCCCCAACTGCACCCTCCGGGCCTGGTGCGACCACTTCACCGGAGCCACCCATCCATGACAAACTGCCCAAAGCCGCGGAACCCCGCAGCTTTGGGCAGTTTGTTACTTTCCTGTCTTCTGATATCTCTCATAGATGAGCCGCAGACCGTCCAGGACCAGGGTGTTGTCCACCACGTCGATGCAGTCCGAGTGCTCCGCCACCAGGTGGCCCAGACCGCCGGTGGCCACCACCGGCACGTCGGCCCCATCGCCCATCTCCGCCTTGGTGCGGCGGATGAGATACTCCGCAGAGCCGATGGCCCCCAGGACGGACCCCGCCTGGATCTGGGTGACGGCATCCCGGCCCAGCACAGTGGACGGAAGCTCCAGGTCGATCTGGGGCAGCAGGGCGGTCTTGCCGAAGAGGGCGTTGGTGGAGGTCCGCACTCCCGCCAGGATGCAGCCTCCCAGATAGGAGCCATCCTTCGCCACGGCATCCACCGTGGTGGCCGTGCCGAAGTCCAGCACGATCACCGGCGCGCCGTACTTGGCCACCGCCGCCACGCAGCACACGGCCCGGTCGGCTCCCAGCCGCTCCTCGGCCTCATAGGGCAGGCCCGGGTCCATGTCCCGGTCCACCACCAGGGCCTGCTGCCCGGTGACCTGGGCCACAGCGGCCAGGAGGGCATCCATCACCGGGGGGACCACCGATGTGATGATGGCAGCCTCCACCTGGTCCGGCCGGATCCCCAGATCCTGCATCCCCTTCTGCAGGTCGGCTCCGATGACCTGGGCCGACCGGTCCGGGTCGGTTACCTGGCGGAAGCTCCCCAGGACCTTCTCCCCGTCCAGGAAGCCGAACTCCATATTTGTGTTTCCCACGTCGATCGCCAACAGCATCGCATCCACCCTCTCGCAGTTTGGTATTGTTTGATGATAGCACAGGTGCCCCGGTTTTTCCAGGGCTATTTTTCGTTTCGCCGCACGGTCCGCCGGGACCGCACATATACTGAGGTATCCACCCAGCGAAAGGAAGGATATCCCATGGATCAGCTCCATCAGATCCCCCAAGCAAAGAAGCTCCTCCGGGACCAGGAGGCTCTGCGCCAGACCCTCAGCAGCCCGGAGGCCCAACGGGTCCTGGCCCAGCTCCGGAAGACCGATGCCGCAGCCCTGCACTCGGCGGCCCAGGCCGCCATGGACGGCAACGCCGCCGCCTTGCAGGGCATCGTCCGGTCCCTGGCCGGAGACCCCGCCACCGCCCAGGCCATGGAGAAGCTCAGCAAGACCCTGAACAAGTGATCGGCCATCCCGGAAAGGAGGGATCCCCATGGCTGAATTTGAGGAAGCGCTCCAGTCCCTGCTCTCGGATCCCGATGCCATGGGCCAGATCCTGGCCCTGGCCAACACCCTGGGCGGAGCCGCGCAGGAGGCCACGGCAGAAGCTCCGGCGGAGCCAATACAGGCGGAGGAGCCCTCTCCCCCGCCCGGGCCTGACCTGAGCCAGCTTGGCGCGCTGCTGACCCTGCTCCGCCCAGAGGAAGGGCCGTCTCAGGAGGCCACCGCCCTCACCGCCGCCCTGCGGCCCTATCTCCGGGGGGACCGCCGGGAGAAGTTAGACCGGGCCCTCCGGGCCGTGGAACTGACCCGGACGGCCCGAAAGGCCCTGCACCTGTGGAAGGAGGGGGAGCTCCATCTATAACGCCTATCTTCCCAACGACCTCCCTTACGAAAAAGTCCCGGAGGACACGCCTCCGGGACCGCCGCCCAAGGACCCAAAGCCCCCGGGCGGGCCGCCGGCTGGGTTATCCGGCCTGGTGAAAAAGTTAGGTCAGGCGGACAGCGGCGATCTGCTGCTGCTCCTGCTCCTCTTCCTCCTCTTCAAGGAGGGCGACCAGGGCGACTGGCTCCTGCTCTTAGCCCTGGCTGCCGTCCTCCTGCTGGACGGCGACGGCTGAGTTGCTCTCGTGGAGGACGGTGCCGTCGGGCAGGGCGAAGGTGACTCCGTCCTCCAGGGGCACCCGCAGTGTCCCGCCGGTCATCTCGTAGACGGTCCGCTCCCCTTCCCGGGTCTCGGCCGCCCAGAGCAGCCCTGTGGCCGTCTCGATCCAGTAGCCGTCCAGGGTGTTCAGGGTCTCGTCCCGCACCTCTACATAGATGCAGTCCCTGTCGTTTTTGATCTCGTACCGGGCGGCGTTGATCTTGTCCTTGTCCAGGGCCAGCACATCTTCATAGGTCGGGATGCGCTGGGCCAGGTCGCCGCCGTCGTCGCTTTGGCTGCTCTCCTGCCAGGTCTGGTCGCCGCCGTACCACAGGTAGAGCTTCCCCTCCCCCACGATCCGCTGCTGAGTGACCCCGGCGGCAGTCACGGAGGTCTTGGTGTAGCCGCCGTCGGCCCAGGTCTTCACCTGGCTGGCGGCGCTACCGCCGGTCCAGGATAGGGTGACGGTCAGCTCCCGGTAGTAGCTCTCCGGCCGGTCCAGGGTGGCGATCACATCCTGAACGGTCTCCGGGGTGACCTCCACCGGCAGCAGGTCCCGGCCTTCGCCGCTGCCCTCCTGGCTCAGGTCCGGCAGGGTGACCTCCGGCACGTCGGTGAGGGCCGGGATGCCAAAGCTCACCAGCACCGCCAGCAGCACCGTGACGGCAATGGCTATGACCAGCACACTGCGGTTTTTCTGTTCCAAACCGATCCCTCCCTTGAAAAAAGGCGGCGCATCTGCGCCGCCTCTGTGTATCAGATCGAAAATTCTTCCGGCGGCTGGGCCAGCAGGCCCTTCTTCCACAAGATGGCATCCACGATCCGGCGGCAGGCCTCGCCGTCGCCGTAGGGATTCACCGCGTGGGCCATGGCCTCATAGGCCTCCGGATCCGTGAGCAGCCGCGCCCCCTGGGCGTAGACGGCCTCCTCCTCGGTCCCGGCCAGCAGGACGGTCCCGGCGGCCACGGCCTCCGGCCGTTCGGTCTCCCGGCGGAGGACCAGTACCGGCCGGCCCAGAGCGGGGGCCTCCTCCTGCAGACCGCCGGAGTCAGTCATGATGAAGGTCGCCCGGGCCATCAGGTTGTGCATCTCGTCCGGGGTCAGCGGCTCGATCAGATGGATCCGCTCATGACCAGACAGATAGGTCTGCGCGGCCTCTCGGACCACAGGAGATAGGTGCACCGGGTAGACCAGCTCTGCCTCCGGGAAGTCCTCGGCCAGGCGGCGGAGGGCCTTCATGATGTTGGTCATGGGCTGGCCGTAATTCTCCCGCCGGTGGCAGGTCACCAGGATGATCTTTCTCCCGGCGTAGTCCAGGTGGTTCAGCAGGTCTGTGCGGAACTGATAGTCCTCCCGCACGGTGGTCTTCAGGGCATCGATGACGGTGTTGCCGGTGACGAAGATGCCCTCCTGGATGCCCTCGTTCCGGAGGTTCTCCCGGTTGGCGGGGGTGGGGGCGAAATGAAGCTCCGCCAGGCGGCCCACCAGGTTGCGGTTCATCTCCTCCGGGAAGGGGGAGTACCGGTCCCAGGTGCGTAGGCCCGCTTCCACGTGGCCCACGGGAATCTTCTGATAGAAGGCCGCCAGCGCCCCGGAGAAGGTGGTGGTGGTGTCGCCGTGGACCAGCACCAGATCGGGCTTTTCCTTGGCAAAGACCTCCTCCAGGCCCAGCAGACACTTGGTGGTGATGGTGTACAGGCTCTGCTTGGCCTGCATGATGTTCAGGTCATAGTCGGGGGTGATGTCAAAGAGCCGCAGCACGTCGTCCAGCATCTCCCGGTGCTGGGCGGTGATGCAGCAGATGCTCTCGATCTCAGGACGGCTCTCCAGTTCCTTCACCAGAGGAGCCATCTTCACCGCCTCCGGACGGGTCCCGAAGATGGTCATGACTTTCAGCGACATGGTCCGCTGCCTCCTTTTCTTGGGGATTCTCGTGGTGCTCTGCGTGGCTCATGGAGATCCGGGCGGCGATGAGACCGGCCAGACACAGGGCGCACAGCAGCACCATTGCCTTGAGGGCACCGCTGGTGGTGAGGACCACGGCGGACAGGCCCAGAATGGCACTGATGACATAGAGGATGGCCACCGCCTGCTTCTGGTTGAAGCCCATGTCGATGAGCCGGTGATGCACATGGCTGCGGTCAGGGGACATGGGGTTCTGGCCCTTGGAGAGCCGCCGCAGGATGGCAAAGCAGGTGTCGAACAGGGGCAGGCCCAGCATCAGGAAGGGCACCGCGAAGGATATGATCGTGTAAAACTTGAACAGCCCCTGGATGGACACCGTGGCCAGCACGAAGCCCAGGAAGGTGGAGCCGGTGTCCCCCATGAAGATCTTGGCGGGGTTGTGGTTATAGGGCAGGAAGCCGATGCAGCTGCCCGCCAGGGCGGCCATCATGAGGGCCACTAAGCTGTCGCTGACCAGCATGGCGATGACCAGCATGGTCAGGGAGCTGATGGTGGCCACGCCCACGGCCAGACCGTCCAGGCCGTCGATGAGGTTCACGGCGTTGGTGATGGCCACGATCCAGATGACGGAGAAGGGGATGGCCCAGGGGCCAAGGACCCAGTAGGCGTTATCGCTGAAGATATTGGGGTTCGAGAGGACCTCGATCACATTGCCGTGCAGGACCGCGATGAGGGCGGCGATGATCTGCACGATGAATTTCGGCATCGCAGGCAGGGCGTGGATGTCGTCGATGATGCCCAGCACCACGATGATGACCCCGCCCAGCAGCATCCCCCGCAGGGAGGTGGACAGGGGCACGAAGACCAGAGTGCTCAGCAAAAAGCCCAGGAAGATGGCCAGGCCGCCCATCCGGGGGATGGGGTGGTCGTGCATCCGGCGGCCGTCCTTGGGCACGTCCACCGCGCCCACCTTCTCCGCCAGGGACTTGACCACCGGCGTTGCGATGAAGGAGATCAGCAGGGCAGCCACTAAGGCGGCCGCGATCTGCGCGATGGCAGGAAGTTCCATTGTCATTTGTCAGTTCGCTCCTTTGGGATACTCTGGGGGATTCAGCGGGGGGCGAAGCCGACCTTCTTGTGGACCTTGCGCAGGGTCTTGTAGGCGATCCCGGCGGCCTTCTCGGCCCCCTGGCGGTAGAGGGTTTCCAGCGCGCCCTTGTCGCCCAGCAGGCGGAGGGTCTCCTCCCGGATAGGACGGAGGGTCTCCACCACGGCCTCGCCCACGGCGGGCTTGAAGGCCCCGTAACCCTGACCGGCGAACTCGTTCTCCACTTCCTCAAAGGTCTTGCCGGTGACGGCGGAGTAGATCTCGATGAGGTTGGACACGCCGGGCTTCTCCGGGGAGCGGTAGATGCCGCCCTCGCTGTCGGTGACGGCCCGCTTGAACTTGCGCATGATGTCCTCGGGCTTGTCCATCACCAGGACGTAGGAGTTCTCATTGGGGTTGGACTTGGACATCTTCTTGTCCGGCTCGCTCAGGGACATGACCCGGGCGGCCACCTTGGGGATGTAGGCCTCGGGCATGGTGAACACATCCCCGTAGACGGAGTTGAACCGCTGGGCGATGTTCCGGGTCAGCTCCACGTGCTGGCGCTGGTCCTCGCCCACGGGGACCAGGTCGGTCTGGTAGAGCAGGATGTCCGCAGCCATGAGGCTGGGATAGGTGAACAGGCCGGCGTTGACGTTGTCGGCGTGGGTGGCAGACTTATCCTTGAACTGGGTCATGCGGCTCAGCTCGCCGAACATGGTGTAGCAGTTGAGCACCCAGGCCAGCTCTGCGTGCTGGGGCACCTGGGACTGGATGAAGATGATGCTCTTTTCCGGGTCCAGGCCGCAGGCGATGAACTGGGCAAACAGCTCCAGGCTCTGGCGGCGCAGGGCAGCGGGATCCTGCCGCACGGTGATGGCGTGCATGTCGGCCACGCAGTAGAGCGCGTTGTAGTCCTCCTGCAGGGCGACCCAGTTGCGCATAGCCCCCAGATAGTTGCCCAGAGTGATCTTGCCGCTGGGCTGGGTCGCGCTGAAAATTACTTTTTTGTTTTCCATACTACCTCCAAGCGCGGAAGGTCCGCGCGTCTTCAATAAACTCATGCCGTTTTATTCTACCACATCCGCCCCCGCTGTGCAAGAATTCCCGCAAGAATACTTGACAATTGACGGGGGCAATTTTACAATATGAAACGAGAATCACAATGAGAATGGAGCATTTTCTTATGGATATGACCTGGTTTGACGAAATGGAGGCTCGGATCCCCACCGGCACCGTCCGCACCCGATTCGCCCCCTCCCCCACCGGCTATATGCACGTGGGCAACCTGCGCACCGCTCTGTACACCTGGCTCATCGCCCGGAAGGCCAACGGTTCCTTCATCTTCCGCCTGGAGGACACCGACCAGAGCCGTCAGGTGGAGGGTGCCACCGAGCTCATCTACAAGACCATGACCGAATGCGGTCTGACCCACGACGAAGGCCCCGATGTGGGCGGCCCCGTCGGCCCCTACATCCAGACCCAGCGCCGGGACCTCTATGGCAAGTATGCCCAGCTGCTGGTGGAGCGCGGCCACGCCTACTACTGCTTCTGCGAAAAGACCGAGTCCGAGGAGGATACCGGGGACTTCGACCGGGCTGCCGACCCCTGCCGGGACCTGACCGCCGAGGAGGTTGCCGCCAACCTGGCCGCAGGCAAGCCCTATGTCATCCGCCAGAAGATCCCCGCCGAGGGCACCACCACCTTCC
>CAYNZG010000056.1:0-7990 GCA_964401525.1 uncultured Ruminiclostridium sp. | reverse complement strand
GTGAGGGTCAGGCGGTTGTCGCAGTAAATGGGGCTCTTGATGCCGCTGGCCCAGGTGAAGGGCTCGTTGGGGCGCAGGAAAACGGCCTGGATCTTCAGCAGGTCCTTTGCAATGGTATTCTTCATAGTTCAGTATCCTCCTTCTTGGGTCAGCCGACAAACTCGGCCACGCATCTCTCATAGGCTGCCACAGGGTCGGCGGCAGCGGTGATGGGACGGCCCACCACGATGTAGTCGGAGCCGATCTCCTTGGCCTGGGCGGGGGTGGTCACGCGGACCTGGTCGCCCTTCTCCCCGTCGGCAAAGCGGATGCCGGGGGTAACGGTCAGGAAGCCTGCGCCGCAGGTCTCGTGGACCTTGCCTGCCTCCATGGGGGAGCAGACCACGCCGTCCAGACCGGCCTTGGCTGCGTTGGCAGCGTAGTGCATGACGGTCTGGTCGATGGGGGCGTTGATGAGCAGCTCCTCCTGCATCCGCTCCTGGCTGGTGGAGGTGAGCTGGGTCACGGCGATGACCAGAGGACGGGTGCCGTCGGGACGGGTCACGCCCTCCAGGGCCCCTTCCATCATGGCGCGGGTCCCGGCGGCGTGGAGGTTCACCATGTCCACGTCCAGGCGGGACAGGACGTGCATGGACTTCTTCACGGTGTTGGGGATGTCGTGGAGCTTCAGGTCCAGGAAGATCTGGTGGCCGCGGGCCTTGATCTCCTGCACGATGGCAGGACCTTCGGCATAGAACAGCTCCATGCCGATCTTCACATAGGGCTTCTTCCCGGAGAACTTATCCAGGAACGCCAGGGTCTCTTCCTTGCTGCTGAAGTCGCAGGCAATGATAACGTCTTTTCCCATCAGTGGGCACCTCCGATAATTTCTGTGATATCCTGGATCCCCAGCCGTTCCATCACGGCGGGGAGCTGGTCGATGATCTCTTTGCAGGCAAAGGGGTTCACTAAGTTCGCTGCGCCCACCTGGACTGCGGTGGCCCCGGCCAGCATCATCTCGATGACGTCCTCTGCGGTCTGCACGCCGCCCATGCCGATGATGGGGAGCTTGACCGCCTCATAGACCTGCCAGATCATCCGGACGGCCACCGGGAACACGGCGGGGCCGGACAGGCCGCCGGTGAGGTTGGCCAGGATAGGCTTGCGCTTCTTGATGTCCAGCCGCATCCCCATGAGGGTGTTGATGAGGCTCAGGCCGTCCGCGCCGCCCTCCTCGCAGGCCTTGGCGATGGAGACGATGTCGGTGACGTTGGGGGACAGCTTCACATAGACCGGCTTCTTGCAGACGGCCTTCACCGACTTGGTCACGTTGTAGACCATGTTGGGGTCGGTGCCGAAGCTCATGCCGCCGTGGTGGACGTTGGGGCAGCTCACGTTCACCTCAATGATGTTTGTGTGGGGGGAGGCATCCGCCTTGGCGCAGCACTCCACGAACTCATCCATGGAGAAGCCGCTGATGTTGGCCAAGATGGGCTTGTGATAGATCTGGCGCAGCTTGGGCAGCTCCTCTGCCACCACCTTGTCGATGCCGGGGTTCTGCAGGCCCACGGCGTTGAGCATCCCGCCGGGGGTCTCGGCGATGCGGGGGGTGGGGTTGCCGAAGCGGGGCTCCCGGGTGGTCCCCTTCACGCTGATGGCACCCAGGCAGTTGATGTCATACCACTGGGCGAACTCATAGCCGAAGCCGAAGGTCCCGCTGGCGGGGATGACCGGGTTATCCAGGGCAACGCCACTGAGGGTAACGGCTGTCTTTACCATATGATCTCCTCCTTCTCCAGCACGGGGCCTTCCCGGCAGATGCGCTTGTTTCCGTATTTGGTCTTGCAGGTGCAGCCCATGCAGGCACCGAAGCCGCAGCCCATGCGCTCCTCAAAGCTGAACTGGCCGGAGGTGACCGACTTCTGATACACCGCCTTCAGCATGGGCTCCGGGCCGCAGGTATAGACATGGGTGTAGCCCTCGGCGGGCATAGCGTCGGTGACGAAGCCCTTCACGCCGTAGGAGCCGTCGGCGGTGGCCACGGTGACGGCCACGCCCAGGGCCTTGAAGGCCTCCTCCAGGAACCGCTCCCCGGCCTGGTTGAAGCCCAGGATCACCGAGGGGGTCTTCCCCTGGGCCAGCAGCTTCTTGGCCAGGGCGAACATAGGGGGCACCCCGGCACCGCCGCCGATGAGCAGGGGCTTGTCCCCGGACTTGTCCAGGTCGTAGCCGTTGCCCAGGCCGGTGAGGATGTCTAACTGCGTCCCCGCTGCCATGCAGCTCATCTGGTCGGTGCCCTTCCCCACCACCTTATAAATGATGGTCAGGCTGCCCTCGGCCCAGTCGCAGACGGAGATAGGGCGGCGGAGGAACTTCCCCTCCAGGGCGATATTCACGAACTGGCCGGGGCCGGTGATGGCCGAGGTATCCCCTTCCAGGACCATCCGAAAGGTCCCGGGGGCCAGCGCTTCGTTTTCCTTCACGATAAAGAGTCCACGTTTCACGCGTTGCATCCTCCTTCTTCCTGCCAGGCAATCTCTCCGGCGGAGAGGGTCAGCAGGCATTTTCCAAACACGGTCCGACCGGCAAAGGGCGTGCTCTTGCCCATGGACTGGAAGTCCGCCGGGTCCACCGTGTAGCTTGCGTCCAGGTCAAAGACCGTCAGGTCGGCCACTGCCCCTTCCTCCAGGGCGGAGCCGATGCCGAACCGCTTGGCCGGGTTCGTGACCATCCGGTCGATGAGCTGCTCCATGGTGAGGATCCCGGGCTTCACCAGCTCGGTGTACAGCACCGGGAAGGCGGTCTCCAGGCCCACGATCCCGAAGAGGCTCTTTTCCAGGCCCCGGGATTTCTCCTCTGCCGAGTGGGGGGCGTGGTCCGTGGCGATCATGTCCACGGTGCCGTCCAGCAGACCCTCCAGCAGGGCCTGACGGTCCTCCTCGCTGCGGATGGGCGGGTTCATCTTGAACCGGCCGTCCTCCTGGAGCATGGAATCGTTGAAGACCAGGTAGTGGGGGGTGGTCTCGCAGGTCACATCCAGCCCCTCGGCCTTGGCCTGGCGCACCAGCGCCACGCTCTCCTTGGTGGAGACATGGCAGATGTGATAGGCGCAGCCTGTCTCCCGGACCAGAGCCAGGTCCCGCTCCACCTGCTTCCACTCGCTGGCCGAGGCGTTGGGCCGGTGGCCGTGGGCCTTGGCGTAGGCCCCGTCGTGGATGTACCCGCCGTGGAGCAGGCGTTCATCCTCGCAGTGGGCCACGATGAGCTTGCCCAGGGCCTTGGCCCGCAGCATGGCCTGGCGCATCATGTCGTCCGCCTGGACCCCACGGCCATCGTCGGAGAAGGCCGCCACATGGGGGGCCATGCCCTCCAGGTCGGCCAGCTCCAGGCCCTTCTCCCCCACGGTGATGGCACCGTAGGGATAGCAGTGGATCACGCTGTCCCGCTCAATGAGGTCCAGCTCCTGCCGGAGGTGGTCCAGGCTGTCGGGCACGGGGTTCAGGTTGGGCATGGGGCACACCGTGGTGAAGCCCCCCCGGGCTGCTGCCCGGGTCCCGGTGGCAATGGTCTCTTTGTACGAAAAACCCGGCTCCCGCAGATGCACATGCACATCCACGAAACCGGGGAACAAACAACCATGATCAAATTCAATGACACGAGCGTCGGAAACAACGGGAGCTTCCTTGGAAATGGAAACAATACGGTCGTCCTCAACGAGAACAGAGACCTTTTCCGCCGTGTTGTTTCGGAACACCGTCATCTGATTTAGAAGAAGTTTCATCAATATCTTCCTCCCTTCCTTACACATACGCATACGATACGATTTTACCCTACTTATGGTAGCAGATACCGCCCGTTCTGTCAATTCCCGATCCTTGAAAAAAACGTATTTGACATTTTCAAGAAAGTAAGGCACAATCATAGATATCAAACTGATCCATTTCGTCCTTCGGAGGGGACGCCATTATGCTGAATAAAAAGATCGAATACTTTCTTACCCTGGCGGAGTGCCTGAGCTTCACCCAGGCGGCTGCCGCCCATTCCGTCACCCAGACGGCCATCAGTCAGTACATCGCCTCCCTGGAAAACAAGTTGCAGGTCCGGCTGTTCAACCGCAACGCCCACTCGGTCTCTCTCACCGAGGCGGGCAAATACTTCTATGAGCGGGCGACCTTCATGCTCCGCTACTACGATGACACCAAGAAGCGGCTGGTGGCCATCCAGGAGGAATACAGCGGCTATGTGAAGGTGGGCATCGGCATGTACGAATACCGCCGCACCGAGGATTTCTTCTCCCGGTTTCTGATCGCCCACCCGGAGATCAAGGTGGACATCTTCCAGTACACCTACGGGGCTCTGGTGGAAAAGCTCAAGTCCGGGGAGCTGGACGTGATCCTGGGCAACATGCTCTGCGAGAACGCCCTGTCCAAGGAGGCCTTCCTCTCCCGCCCCATGTTCGAGAGCTGCAACTACCTGGTGGCCGATAAGGAGATCGCCGCAAAATATCCTGACGGCGATGCCGTGGCCATGCTCCAGAGCGAATGTCTGGTGACCAACTGCGAGGACTCCGGCCCCAACTCCCTGGAGATGCTCCAGGAGATGCTCCGGCGGGAGTTCGGCGTTGTCCCCGCCCGGATTTCCCAGACCAACAGCACCAACGCCCAGCTGCTCATGGTCCGCGCCCGCCACGGCGTGGCCATCGTCCCGGACCTCCTCCACGACGACCGGGAGGACAACCTGGTCCGCATCAAGATGAACATGGGGGACATGACCCGTTATGACATGATCCGCCTGGCAGCCAACAGCAATCCCGCCGCCCAGCTCCTTATGGATTTCCGCTGACGCTGAAAATCAAAAAAACCGTGTGACCAGAACGCTCCGGTCACACGGTTTTTTGTTGTGTTTTCGCTGGATATCCTGCTGTGCTCAGGCAGCAGCGGGGGTGCTCTTCTTGGCGTGTGCCTTGCTCAGGACGCAGACCAGGACCACCAGCACGATGCCGATGACATCGGTCAGGGTACCAGGATGGACCAGGGTCAGACCGCCAATGGCGATGGCGATCCGCTGCCACACCTTCAGGTTGGAGAAGACATAGCCGCGCAGACCGGCTGCCACGCCAAAGACGCCGATGAAGGACGTGATGGTCGCCTGAACAGCCTCCAGGACCGTGCAGTCCACGAAGAGGAGGGCGGGCTCCAGGCCGAAGCAGTAAGGCACGATGAAGGCTGCGATGGCCAGGGTGGTGGCCGTGACGGCGGTCTTCATGGGCTTGGACCGGGCAATGGCGGAGCCGGCGTAGGCTGCCAGAGCCACGGGGGGAGTGATGTCGGCCACGATGCCGAAGTAGAAGACGAACATGTGAGCTGCCAGAGGTGCCATGCCCATCTTGATGAGGATGGGGGCGCAGGTGGTAGCCATGATGACGTAGTTTGCGGTGGTGGGAACGCCCATGCCCAGGACGATACAGGTGATCATGGTCAGGAACATGGCGATGATCATGTGGCCGCCGGACAGGCCCACGATGGCGGAGATCAGCTTTGCACCGATGCCGGTGGTGGTGATGACGCAGGCGATGGTACCGGCCACGGCGCAGGCGATGCCAACGGTGAGGGTGGAGCGGGCACCGTTCTCCAGCGCGTCGAAGAAGCGGTGGATGTTGATGCGGTTCTCCTTGCTGAACAGGCTCACCACGATGGCAGCCAGGGTAGCCACCACAGCAGCCATACTCATGGTGGTCTTCATCATCAGGATGACCAGGACCACCAGGGGCAGAATCAGATAACCCTTGTGCATGATGAGCTTGCCGAACTTGGGCAGGTTCTCACGGGAGACACCGTGCAGGCCCATGCGCTTGGCTTCCAGGTGGACGGAGATGAAGATGCCGGTGAAGTACAGAGCGGCGGGCAGGATAGCACGGGATGCAATGGTGCTGTAGGGCATACTGGTGTATTCCACCATCAGGAAGGCCGCCGCGCCCATGATGGGGGGCATGATCTGGCCGCCGGTGGAGGAGGCCGCCTCAACAGCGCCGGCAAATTCCGGACGATAGCCGTTCTTCTTCATCATGGGGATGGTCACGGAGCCGGTGGTCACGGTGTTGCCCACGGAGGAGCCGGAGACCATGCCGCACAGAGCAGAGGAGATGACGGCCACCTTAGCAGGGCCGCCGCTGGAGCTGCCGGCGATGGAGTTGGCCAGCTCGATGAAGAACTGCGAGATGCCTGTCCGCTCCAGGAAGGCACCGAAGATAACGAACAGAACGATGAACGTGGAGCAGGCACGGATGGGGGTGCCGATGACACCTTCCGTGGTGTAGAACAGGTTGTACACGTTCAGGGCAAGGGACTTGCCCGTAAAGCCCACCATGTAAATGATGAAGGCCGAGGAAACGATGACGATGGGGATACCCACGGCCCGTCGGCAGGCCTCCAGGGTGACCAGCACGCCGATGATGCCCACCACCAGGTCGATGGTGTCCAGGCGGATGGTGTTGGCGATGATCTTGTCCAGGTTGAAGACGAAGTAGAAGTAGCTGCCGCCACCTAATATCGCCAGGACCAGATCATACCAGGGGATGTAGTTGAGTTTCTTGTGTGCACCCTTCGTAGCGGGGAACACGATAAAGGTCAGGAACACCAGGATGCCCACGAAGGACGCGCGCTCGATTCTGGTCTCCCAGTCCAGGCCGAAATTCAAAAGAATACTATAGATGGCAAAAGCTACCAGCATATAGCGCACAGCAACGCGAGGGATCCCGTCCCAGATACGGACGTTGGACTCTCGGTCATACTTTTCCATGACTGCTTGCACATCAGCTTCAGTAGTGGTCTCTTCTTCGGCGGTGATGTCGGTGTATTCAAACTCCACAGCCGGGTCGTCTGCCGTTTTTTTCTTGAACAGCGGCACGTTTATCTACCTCCTTATCTCTTTTTCTTTTTACTCTCTATGGGCCTTACCCACGCTCACAGGTGAAGCAGACCTTGCTGCTGCGGCCGCACAGGTCCCGCAGGCTGATGGTCTCCTCCCCGATGCGGAGGGTATGGTCGGAAATGGTGCCCACCACCAGGACCATGTGATCCATCTTTTTCTCGATGTTGGAGATGATCATCTCCCCGTTGTCGCCGTAGGAAAGGGTCTCCCCCTCCGCCAGCTCCTCCTCTACCCCGGCGCCGAAGCCGTAGTAGATGCACTGGGTATTCCAGATCTCTCCCTCCCGGACCTCGTAGACATCGCGGACCGGACTTTTGTTCACCGAATGGATGAATTCCACGGAAAAGGTGTCACCATCTTCCACAGGATAAGCTGCATACACCCGGTCGCTCTTCGGATCCGAAAGGACCAGGTCCATCTCCCCGGAGGAACATCCAGGCAGGAAAGCGGCCGCTGTAATGAAGATCATTACGGCGGCCGCGACCGTAGCGAATTTACGGACCCTGTTCACAGGTTTACTCCGCAGTCATGACACCCTTCTCGGTGAAGTACTTGGTAGCACCGGGGTGGAAGGGAATGTCGATGCCGGAAACAGCAGTCTCCAGGCTCAGCTCTGCGCCCTTGGCGTGCGCGGTAGCGATCTCTTCCTGGTTGTCGAAGATGCCCTGGATGAAGTTGTAGATGACATCCTCAGCCACGTCGTTGTTGGCGATGATGGTAGCCATGACGGCCAGAGCGGGTACGTCGTCAGCCACGCACTTGTAGGTGTTGCCGGGAATCTGGCCGTAGGTGTAGAAGCCGTAGTCGCCCATCAGAGCGTTGGCGTGCTCCTCATCCACAGGCAGGATGTTGAAGCTGTAGGTGGAAGCCAGCTCGGTGACAGCGGTGGTGGGATAGCCAGCCACCACGAAGGCTGCGTCGATGGTGCCGTTCTTCAGGGAGTCGGCAGAGTCAGCGAAGCTCTGGTTCTGCTTGGTGATGTCGTTGTCGATGTCGATGCCGTAAGCAGCCAGGATCTGACGAGCGTTGAACTCAACGCCGGAGCCTGCGGCGTTGAGTTCAACGCTCGTCAGATCCTGGC
>CAYNZG010000055.1:0-8029 GCA_964401525.1 uncultured Ruminiclostridium sp. | reverse complement strand
CCGGGGCCTCCCGGGTGGCCTCGATGGCGTTATCCAGGGCATTGCCCAGCAGCGCGCAGAGGTCCAGATCATCCAGGGGAAGGGACCTCGGCAGGAAAATTTGAAAGTCTGCCGTCAAATCGGCCCGGGCCATGGCCTCGGCCTTGGCGGAGAGGACCACGTTGGCGGTCTCGTTGTCGCAGAAGCGCATCGAGCCGCCCAGGGCAGGGGAGCCGGTCAGCCGGTCCAGATAGGCCACCGCCTGGGCGATGTCCCCCTGCTCCAACAGCCCGGTCAGGACCGTCAGATGGTTGCGCAGGTCATGGCGCAGGGTGCGGACCTGGGTCTGCTCCCGCTGCAGGCCCTCGTAATAGACCTCCCGCAGGCTGGCCAGACGGGCCGTCCGGGCCAGACGCTCGTGGTTGGCCAGGACCAGCAGGGCGGCCAGCAGGACCAGGGTGGTCAGGAGAACGAAGGGGAGGACCACCAGCCCCTGCTGCATGGCCAGGGCATAGACAGAGGGGAAGTCGTGCTTCTGCCGGGTCAGCAGGACCACGGCCACCAAGGCCCCCAGAGGCAGGCAGGAAAGCCCCAGCACCAGCTCCCACAGCCGCCGGGGCAGCTGCACCGGGGTCTCGGGCAGCCGGGCGCGGAAGAGCAGATACAGCCCCCAGAAGATCAGCGGGCGGAGGAGGCGGGTCATCAGGTCATACTGGGACAGCTCCATCAGATAGGTGTCCAGCAGGGCGCACACCGACATCATCAAGCAGAAGAAGATCAGGCTCACCGCCAGCCGCCCCACCGGGTCCCCCTGGGTGCAGAACCAGAAGAAGAACAGAAAGACCGGCAGGGTGAAGAGCAGGTTGTTGTCGCCCACCCAGATGACCATGCCGCTGGAACCGGTGAGGGTCAGCAGCAGCAGGAGCTTGCGCCCCCGGCTCTCCCGCAGCGGGACAAAGGCTCTGCACAGCAGAAAGAGGGCCAGGCCGTTCAGGAGCGCCACCAGAAACCAGCCGCCCCAAGCAAAGAACAGAGGCAGCATGGTCAGCCCTCCAATGTCGCCCGGGTCAGGGCGGTCAGGGCCGCCTGCTGGCAGGAGCGGCTGATGGGCAGCATCTCCTCGCCGCAAAAGACCTCCCCGGCGGTGACCCGGTCCACGGCCCCCGCCCGGACCAGGTAACGCTGGTGGATGCGGACAAAGCCTGGCCCGACGGCCTGGGCCACCGCGTCCAACTTGCCATAAAAAACGTACCGCTGTTTGGCGGTGACGCAGGTCACCTGCCGTCGGTCGGAGAGGAAGTACAGGATCTGTGCCCTCGGGATGCGATAGGTGATCTCGCCCCGGCGGCAGAGGAACACGGCATCCTCCTGCTTCCGCAGGGCGGCGGTGACCCGGCGGAGGATGTCGCACAGCTGCTCCGGCCGGGCCGGTTTCAGGAGATAGCCCATAGCCTCCACCCGGTAGCCCTCAAAGACCCGGTCGGCAAAGCCGGTAACAAAGACCAGCTTGAGGGCCTCGTGGTCTGTCCGGAGCCGTCGGGCCGTCTCCATCCCATCCAGGTCTCCCATTTCCAAGTCTAAAAACACCAGGTCCAGCTCGCCGCCGTGGCGGTCCAGCCAGCCTAACAGCCCTTCGCCGGAGGAAAACTCCAACAGCCGCCCGGTCAGGCCCTCGGTCTCCAGCGCCCGTTCCAGAGCGGCCCGCAGGGCGAGGCGGGCATCATAGCTGTCGTCGCAGATGCCAATGGTCAGCATGAGAGCCCTCCTTTCACCATTCTTTTGCCTTGATTTTACCACAGGTGGGCGGACCTGCCAAACCAAAGTTGACGGCAGAGCTACCGATCATAACATCCCGCCGCCCGGCGCGTCAAAGATGACGGCGGAGCCGCCGAACAGAACACCGCCGGTTGCCGGAGGGCAGGGGGGCGGGTATGCTGAGGGGGAAAGGAAGGGATGACGATGCTGAACGTACACGCATTACACCACTCGTACCGGGTGGACCGGACCACCTATGAAGTCCTCAAGGGGGTGTCCCTGTCCGTGGAGGCCGGGGAATTCGTGGCGGTCATGGGGGCCTCCGGCTCCGGCAAGACCACCCTGCTCCACTGCATCTCCTGCTATCTGACCGCCGACAGCGGTCAGATCCTCCTGGACGGGGCGGACCTGACCCAGGCGGGGGAGCAGGCTCTGGCGGAGATCCGCAACAAAAAGCTGGGGTTCGTGTTCCAGGACTTTTTGCTCTTGGACGGCCTCACCGTCCGGGAAAATATCCTTCTGCCTGCGATCCTGGGCGGGACCGTCGGACCGGAGACGGAGGCGCGGGCCGACCGACTCTGCGAGGCCTTCGGCATCCTGGGCCTGGGCAGGAAATATCCGGGGGAGCTTTCCGGCGGGGAGAAGCAGCGCACTGCCGTGGCCCGGGCCCTGATCAACCGCCCCAAGCTCATCCTGGCGGACGAGCCCACGGGAAACTTAGACGGGGCCTCCAGCCGGTCGGTCATCGATGCCTTCTGCCAGGCCCGGGACGAGATGCAGGCCACCATCCTGATGGTGACCCACGACACCTTCGCCGCCTCCTTCTGCGACCGTGTCCTCCTGCTCCGGGATGGTCTGGTTTGGCGCACCGTGCAGCGGGAGGGGGCCGACCGCGCCTCCTTCCAGGCCCGGCTCCTGGAAGCGGTGGGTGAGATGGGAAGGGAGTGAGTCGATGTCTGACCTTGCGCAGGTGTTCCGCCGCTTGCGGCGGAAGAACTGGCGGCAGTATGGGCTGCTGGCCGGGTGCTGCTTCTTTTCCGTCCTGCTCATCACGGCCTACGGCGCGGTGATGCGGGCCCCCACGGTGCTGAACATCTTGCCGGAGGGCGGGGACAGCCGCAAGCAGCTCATGATGATCTTCGTGCTGGCGGTCATCGGCTGCGGGATGTTCACCCTCTACGCCGCCGGACTGTTCCTGCGGACCCGGTCCCGGGAGCTGGGCATCCTCCTGGCCCTGGGCGCGGCGCGGCAGCAGGTGAGGGCCGCTCTCCGCCGGGAGCTGGCCCTGCTGACGGCGCTGTCCTGCGCCGTCGGGGGACTTTTGGGGGTGCCCCTGGCCTGGAGCCTGTGGCAGATCTTCCGGGCCGCTGTGGCGGACAGTCAGGAGCTGTCCCTGACCTTTGATCCCAGCGCCTACGGCCTGTCCCTGGCCTTTTCCGGGTTCGTCCTCTGCGTCCTCCTGGTCTTGGGGGACCGGGCCGTGAGCCGCATCGACTGCGTGGCCCTCATCCGGGAGGACCAGAACGCAGAGCCGATGAAGGTCCCGCCCCGGTGGCGAGGCCCCGCGGGGATCCTCCTGCTGGCGGCAGGAGGGCTGCTGGGGTACCTGGCCCCGTCCTTCTGCGTGCTGGTCCTGCACTGGTATCCGCCGGAGGGCCTGATGGCCCTCTGCTACCTGTCCGCGCTGGTGGGCCTGGATTGGATCCTGCTCCACACGGTGGTCTATGGCTGGCGGCGGCGGAAGGATCGCTATCGGGACCTCATCGCCACCGGCATGATGCGGTTCCAGGGGCGGCAGACGGTGCGGAACCTGCTGGTGATGACGGTCCTGCTGGCCGGGGCCTACTTTGCCAGCTTCTATATCCTCATGCTGGGGACCGGCGCGGTCCACGCCTATGAGATCCGCCCGGTGGACTACGCCTACCACTGGCGGGCGGACCAGCCCGTCCCGCAGCGGTCTGCGGTGGAGGCCCTGGCCGGGGAACACGGCGTGACCCTCACCGACTGGACTCAGGTACCCATTGGGATCCTGGGGGCAGACGGCTATGCCCAGATCGAGACGGAGACCAGGGTGGGGGCCACCTACACCGAGGTCTATCGGGAGGTCCTGTGCGAGGTGCGGGTCCTGTCTGAGAGTAGCTACCGGGCGCTCACCGACGCGTCCGTGGAGCTGCTGCCCGGGACCGCCGCCGGGATCCTGGACGACAGCGGCAACGGCAACGGCATCTTCGACGGGTCGGTCACCCGCCTGACTGACCCGGTCACCGGCCAGGTCCTGGAGGTGACCCCAGTGGAGCCGCTGCGGTACACCCTGCTGTTCGGCTGCTTCGTGCTGGACGATGGGGACTACGCCCGCATCACCCAGAGGCTCACCGATTGCTGGCGGGAGGAGCAGGTCTTTTTCAACGTGGAGGACTGCCGGGAGACCTATGCCTTTGCCCAGGCGTTGTTCGACGAGATCGTCGATGCCTCCGGTCCGGCGGTGGCGCAGGTGGATGCTTACGATCAGGTGGCGGAGCAGTTGGCCCGACAGGCAGGGGAGGACTATCCCTACGACCGGGCCGCTCTGGCTGACCGGGGCGAGGAGTACATCGACTACGACCTGCGGGACTCCTCTCACTTCCGCCTGTCCTGGAAGTATATGCCCCAGTTCCGGGTGCTGGATCAGGAGGACTTCGTCCGGACCATGGCGGTCTATCTGGTGGTCTTTCTGTTCATCGCGGTGATCTGTTTTGCGGCGGTGATGGTCATCGCCTTCACCCGGGGCATGACCCTGGCCCTGACCAATGCCAGGGTCTACGAGGACCTGCGCAAGCTGGGCGCGCCGCGGGCCTATCTGTTCCGCACCCTTCGGGGGCAGCTCCGGCGGGTGTTTGTCCCGCCCGCTCTAGTGGGGACCACCCTGATCTATGCCTTCTACGCCATGATCCTCTATTGCAACGGGGACCCGTGGGGCATCACCACCGGTGAGGCTTTGGGGCTGGCGGCCTGTCTGGCGGTGGTGGCGGGGGTCTCCCTGATCCTCTATGGGGTCTATCGGCTGACCTTAGCCAAGGCCTGCCGGGTCCTCGTCCTCCGGGCATGACAACGGCTCCCGCACCGATCATTCGGTGCGGGAGCCGTTTCCGTCTCTCAAAATGTTTGTGCTTTCCCTGGCAGGATATCGACCCCGTTCCCGCGCGCCCAGCCGGTGGGCGCGCCATAGACGGCCTACCGATCCGGAGCCGCAGGCACGATGGAAGGATATGGCCACAGCCTTTCCAGGGCATGACCCACCTCCACGGGATCCAGGGGCAAAGCCCCGGTGCTCTTTTCCCCCATTTTCTCCGGAGAAAATGGGGCCCTGCCGGAGGCACCGTCCCCCGGGGGGCCACCCCCGTGATCTCGGTTAGAAGGTCAGGCGCATCTGGTACCACTGGACGTTGCCGTGGACCGACTGGGAGATGCCCTCGTTGACAAAGCCGAACTTGGCGTAGTAGTGGAGCAGATGCTCTTTGCAGGTGAGCACCAGGCCCTTCCGGCCCTGGGCCCTGGCTTCGGCGATGGCCCGGTCCAGCAGCTGCTGGGCGCAGCCCTGACGGCGGTAGGCGGGGAGGGTGTCCACCCCGAAGATCATCTGCCAGGCCCCGGCGGGGTCGTGGAGGGCGGCGTTGTCGTACATCTCGTCGGTGAGGTCGGCAGCCTGGGTGACCATGCCGTTGACGAAGCCGACCAGGGTCTCCCCGTCAAAGAGGAGCCAGAAGTGGTCCGGGTACACCGTCAGGCGGCGGCGGAAGGACTCCGGCCCGGCGGCCTCCGCCGGAGGGAAGCAGACGGCCTCCACGGCGGCGATGGCCGCCAGGTCGTCGAGGGAAGCGGTTCGGATATTCATGCTAACACGTCCTTTCTCATTGGCTGGAATAGGTCCGCTTCATGCGCAGCAGTCCCTGCCCACAGTGGAGGAACAGCGCGCCATAGACCAGGAAGAGGATGACCCAGAGCACAGACCAGGCCATGGGCTGGCGGCCGATAGACAGGACTATCTGGGGGATGAAGCAGAGGCAGAAGATCACCAGCAGAGGGATCAGGCGGGTCTTGAAGATCCGCTCTGCCAGGGCGATGCGGGAGCTGTTGTCGCTGAACAGCTCGGTGTCCTCCGCCGTTTCGGCGGGCTTGCGGAAGTAGTGGAAGCCGTTGACCTCGAACAGGTACTCCCAGCCGTAGTCCTGATAAAACTGCCGGTACGCCTCCAGGGAGGGCACCTCGCCGGGGAAGTCCAGCCGATAGACCATATCCTCCTGGGGGGACAGGGTGAAGTAGTAAAAGCCCGGCAGGCCATAGCGCACCAGGGCAAAGCCCTTTCGGTGCTGCTCCCGCAGGAAGGCCTCTTCCGCTTCGTAGTCGGCAATGGTAAAGAAGCGGAAAAGCCGCAGGTCTTCATTCGTGCGCATGGTCCCACTCTCCTTTGCTGTTTCGATAGAGCCGCTCGATCCGGCGGCACTCTGCCGCCAGGACCGCCCGGCCCAGGTCGGTGATGTGATAGAATTTTCGCTTGTCTTCTTCCCGGACCAGGGCGATGAGCCCGTCCTTTTCCATTTTGGACAGGCTTCCGTACATGGTGCCGGGGCTGATGACCACCTGGCCGCCGGTCATCCGTTTCACCTGCTGGGTGATGCTGTATCCGTGCATCTCCTCCTGCAGGCAGAAGAGGATGTAAAAGCCGGTCTCCGTCATGGGGGAATAGACCCGTTTGATGCGTTCGTCCATGGTCCACCTCTATTCCGATTCGATATATCGAATCTCGATGTAAATATATCGCGCTGCGATGTATTTGTCAAGGGGAAACGGGAAAACTGACTTGACAGAGGGGGAAGAAATATTTTATAGTACGGTATACATCCGAAAGAAAGGGACCTGATCCATGAAGAAACCATCGAATCGGAAGAAAGAGCGGCGGGATTTTCGCCAGGCAGTGCAGATGGAGCTGCGGGAGCACAAAAGCTCCTTTCTGGTGTTTTCTGTCCTGCGCGTCCTGGTGGTGGTCTGTATGGTCCGCCAGTTTTTCCTGCAAAACTATGAGGGCTTCTTTTTCGCCTTGCTGACGCTGCTGCTGCTCTACCTGCCCAGCTGGGTCCAGGTGAAGCTGCGCATAGAGATCCCGGTGGGGTTGGAGATCGCCATCCTCTGCTTCTGCTACGCGGCGGAGATCATGGGCGAGATCAACGCCTTCTATCAGAAGATCCCCTTCTGGGACACCATCCTCCACACCCTGAACGGCTTCCTCTGCGCGGCCGTAGGCTTCTCCCTGGTGCTGTTGCTGAACAACAGCAGTAAGCTGACCTTCGAGCTGTCGCCCTTCTTCCTGGCCCTGGTGGCCTTCTGCTTCTCCATGACGGTGGGGGTCCTCTGGGAGTTCTTCGAGTGCTTCATGGACCAGACCTTTTTGCTGGACATGCAGAAGGACCGCATCGTGAACGGCATCCACACGGTGATGCTGGACGCCAGCAACTCCAACATCGTGGTCCATATCCAGGACATCCAGGATGTGCTCCTGGTCCACAGCGACGGCAGCCAGGAGTCCTTAGGCCTGGGTGGCTACCTGGACATCGGCCTTTTGGACACCATGAAGGACCTGTTCGTGAACTTCATTGGCGCGGTGGTCTTCTCCACCTGCGGCTATTTCTATGCCCGCAACCAGGGCAAGAAGAAGATCGTCTCCCTGTTCATGCCCAGCAAAAAGGAGGAGGGCAAGGATTATCTGACCCTGGTGAAACAGGAAAACAAAGAGTAAAAAAACCGACCGGCTCCCCGTCGCTGCTGCGACAGGGGAGCCGGTCGTTCGTTTCGGTCTCGGTTTTGTTTACTGGGCGTTGGCGGCGGCCTGACGCTCCAGATATTCATCATAAGTCATCTTGCGGTCGATGAGCTTGCCCTCGGCGGTGAAGTCAAAGACGCGGTTGCAGACGGTCTCGATGAGCTGGTGGTCATGGGAGGCCACCATGATGTTGCACTTGACTGCCTCCAGGCCGTTGTTCAGAGCGGCGATGGACTCCAGGTCCAGGTGGTTGGTGGGCTGGTCCAGCATCAGCACGTTGGCGCCGGAGAGCATCATGCGGGAGAGCATGCAGCGGACCTTCTCGCCGCCGGAGATGACCTTCACGGGCTTGTACACCTCGTCGCCGGAGAAGAGCATCCGGCCCAGGAAGCCGCGCAGGTACTGCTCCTGGGGATCGGGGGAGAACTGGCGCAGCCACTCGATGAGGTTGTCGTCGTTTTCCTGGAAGTAGGGGGTGTTGTCCTTGGGGAAGTAGGAGAA
>CAYNZG010000054.1:0-8039 GCA_964401525.1 uncultured Ruminiclostridium sp. | reverse complement strand
TGGGTGTCCAGATACAGCCCCAGCTCCAGCAGGACGAAGTCCAGGGCGCGGAGCTGGTTGAGCTGGGTGTCAGCCACCTGGCCGGGGGTGACCTTCAGATGGAAGGGCAGGTCCAGCTCCGGGAAGAGGGTCCCGGACTCCAGAGCCTTGGTCTGGTTATATCGTTGGGGATCCTGGCTCTGCCGGACCACGAGGGGGATGGCGAAGGGGCCGCAGGGGGGCAGAGCTCCCTGGCCCGGGGCACAGGTCTGGGTGGGCTCCCCGGAAGGGGTCCCGTTGATGGGTTTACAGGACAAGGGAAGTTCCTCCTTTGACAAAAGTCCCGCAGGACGGATGAGCCCTGCGTTCCTTCCAGCTTATGCGGCAGGGAAGCAGGAGGAAACCGGTCGGATCCTGTTTTTTGCGGCGATCCGGCGAGACCTTGCCGATTGATTCCGGGGGGAGAATATGCTACAGTAAGAGGGATAACAAGGATCAAAACCGCCGTGACGACAAGTCACGGCGCATGGATGGGAGAACGCGATGAACGAAGAATGTCTGGTCTGCAAAGCACCCCTGGAATACCTCGTGACCGACGAGGAGATGGAGTGCGCTATTTGCCGCAAAAAGGAACGAAGCAAGACGCGCTGCGTGCGCGGGCACTATGTGTGCAGCGACTGTCACACGGCGGGGATGGACCGTATTTTCGGCCTCTGCCTGGCCGAGACCTCCAGGGATCCCATTGAGATCCTCCGCAAGATGATGGATATGCCCTTCTGCCATATGCACGGCCCGGAGCATCACGTCATGGTGGGCGCGGCCCTGCTGACGGCCTATCGCAACGCGGACGGGAAGCTGGAGCTGGAGCCTGCCTTGCGGGAGATGTACAGCCGGGGCAAAGCCGTCCCCGGCGGCGTCTGCGGCTTCTGGGGCGCCTGCGGCGCGGGGGTCAGCACCGGGCAGTGCATGGCCATCCTCACCGGGTCCACCCCGCTGGCGGGAGAGCCCTGGGGTCTGAGCAATCAGATGACGGCGAAGGCCCTGGGCAGCATCGGACAGATCGGCGGTCCCCGGTGCTGCAAGCGGGACTCCTACCTTGCCGTTTTGGCGGCCATTGACTTTATCCGGGAGAAGCTGGGGGTCGCCATGGAGCGCACCGTGCCTGTCTGCACCCACAGAGCCAAGAATAACCAGTGCATCGGCGCGCGCTGTCCCTTTGCGGAGGAAGACCATGAAAAAGCCTGAGGTGGCCTTTATCTGCGTCCACAATTCCTGCCGCAGCCAGATGGCCGAGGCCCTGGGGAAGAAGCTGGCCTCCGATGCCTTCCACAGCAGCTCTGCCGGGACAGCGTGTCGGCCGCAGATCAACCAGGACGCGGTGCGGCTCATGAAGGCGGTCCACGGGATCGACATGGAACAGACCCAGCACAGCAAGCTGCTGTCTGCGCTGCCGCCGGTGGATATCGTGGTCACCATGGGCTGCAATGTGGACTGCCCCTTTCTGCCCTGCTCCCACCGGGAGGACTGGGGTCTGGAGGACCCCAGCGGGCAGGGAGACGAGGTTTTTTTCAGGACCATGGCCCTGATCGAGGAGAAGGTGCTGGACCTGAGAAGGCGGATCCTGTCCGGCACACTGGACTGAAGAAAAACAAAGGAGGAGAGCACAGGATGCTTGCCTATACCTATATCGAACCGGGAAAATTCGCGCTGCTGGAGAAGCCCAAGCCCACCTTACAACAGGAACGGGATGCCATCGTCCGGGTGACCCTCGGGAGCATCTGCACCAGCGACCTGCACATCAAGCACGGCAGCGTGCCCCGGGCCGTCCCCGGCATCACGGTGGGCCATGAGATGGTGGGCGTGGTGGAGGCCGTGGGCAGCGGGGTCCGCACCGTCCGCCCGGGGGACCGGGTCACGGTGAATGTGGAGACCTTCTGCGGGTCGTGCTTCTTCTGCCAAAACGGCTGGGTGAACAACTGCACCGATCCCAACGGCGGCTGGGCCTTGGGCTGCCGCATCGACGGGGGACAGGCGGAGTATGTCCGGGTCCCCTATGCAGACCAGGGGCTGACCAGGATCCCGGAGGGGGTCACGGATGAGCAGGCCCTGCTGGTGGGCGATGTGCTGGCCACCGGCTACTGGGCGGCACAGATCTCGGAGATCCGGGCGGAGGACACCGTGCTCATCCTTGGCGCGGGTCCCACGGGCCTCTGCACGCTGCAATGCGTGCGGCTGGCCAAGCCCAAGCGCATCATCGTCTGCGACCGGGAGGAGGCCCGTCTGGACTTCGTCCGCCAGCACTACCCGGAAGTGCTCACCACCCTGCCGGAGCAGGTGGAGGCCTTCGTCCGTGCCAACAGCGACCACGGCGGGGCCGACGTGGTGCTGGAGGTGGCCGGTGGGGAGGACACCTTCCGCATGGCCTGGACCTGCGCCCGCCCCAACGCCATCGTCACTGTGGTGGCCCTGTATGACGGGCCCCAGAGCCTGCCGCTGCCGGAGATGTACGGGAAAAACCTGACCTTCAAGACCGGCGGGGTGGACGGTTGCCACTGCGCAGAGACGCTGGAACTCATCCGGGAGGGCAAGCTGGACACAACGCCCCTGATCACCCACCGCTTCCCGCTGGCCGAGATCGAAGCGGCCTACTGCCTGTTTGAAGGACGCGAGGACGGAGTCATCAAGGTGGCCATCACGCCGTGAGCCTCGGCTGCCCCTCATTTTTGAAGAAAAGGGTATCGGACGACCTTCCCCCGGCATAGCCTGGCGGGGGAGGGATGTGATTTGAAACGTGAACGGATCCGGCGGGTACCCTTAGGTGCCATTCTGTTGGCGGCTCTGGCTCTGGTGCTCCTGCTCCAGCGGCTGGGGATGGAGGAGAATGCCCCCGTCTTTGCCCGGCTGCCGGAGCAGACCCTGGTCATCGATCCCGGCCACGGCGGAGAGGACGGCGGGGCTGTGTCCGTGTCGGGGCAGAAGGAGAGCGAGCTGAACCTGTCCATCGCCCTGCGGCTGGACCAGCTCATGGGCTTTTACGGGGTCCGCACTGTGCTGACCCGGGAGACGGATGTCTCCATCCACGACGACACGGCGGGGACCCTGCGGGAAAAGAAGGTCTCCGATATTCGGAACCGGGTGGCCCTGGTCTGCGGGCTGCAGAACGCCACCCTCATCAGCATCCATCAGAATTCGTACACCAGCCCCCGGTATCGGGGCGCGCAGGTCTTTTACAGCGACCAGGTCCTCTCCCTGCCGTTGGCGCGGCAGATGCAGGAGGACCTGCGGCTGATGCTGGACCCGGACAACCAGCGGCAGGCCAAGCAGATCCCGTCGTCGGTCTACCTGATGAACCACGTTGCCTGCCGGGCTGTGCTGGTGGAGTGCGGCTTCCTGTCCCATCCGGAGGAGGAGCTGCTGCTCCGGCAGGGGACCTATCAGCAAAAGCTGGCCATGGCCATGGCAGCGGCTTACATCACCTGCGGCGACACAGAGGAAGGGGAGTCCCTGATATGAAGACAAAAACCATCTTTTACTGCACCCAGTGCGGCAATGAGACACCCAAGTGGCAGGGACAGTGCTCTGCCTGCGGGGCCTGGAACACCATCGTGGAGCAGCCCGCCGCCCCCAAGGGGGGCAAGCGGGCTGCTGGCGGGACCCTGGCCGGCACCGGGGCATCGATCCTTCCCCGGCACCGCCCTAAGCTGGTGTCGGAGATGACCATGGCCGAGGAGATCCGCTTCGGCACCGGTATGGAGGAGCTGGACCGGGTCCTGGGCGGCGGCGCGGTCCAGGGCTCGCTGGTGCTCATCGGCGGCGCGCCGGGCATCGGCAAGTCCACCCTGATGCTCCAGATCTGCGACCAGCTCTGCCGGACCACCAAGGTCCTCTATGTATCCGGCGAGGAGTCCGAGCGGCAGCTGAAGCTGCGGGCCGAGCGGCTGGGCGTGGGGGCCAACGGGCTGTATCTCTACGCGGAGAACGATCTGGGAGAGGTCCTGGCCGCTGTGGAGGACACCCAGCCGGACATCCTCATCGTGGACTCCATCCAGACCATGTACAACGGGGACCAGACCGCCTCCCCGGGGAGCATCTCCCAGATCAAGGACTGCACCATGACCCTCATGCAGATGGCCAAGAGCCGGGGGACCACGGTCTTCGTGGTAGGCCATGTGAACAAGGAGGGCAGCCTGGCCGGGCCGAAGGTCCTGGAGCACATGGTGGACTGCGTGCTGTATTTTGAAGGGGAGCGGAACGCCTCCCACCGCATCCTGCGGGCGGCGAAGAACCGCTTCGGGGCCACCAATGAGATCGGGGTCTTCGAGATGGACGACACCGGCCTGCGCGGCGTGCCGAACCCCTCTCAGATGCTGCTGGAGGGGCGGCTCACCGAGGAGCCGGGCACCTGCGTGGCCTGCGTCATGGAGGGGGCCCGGCCGGTGCTGGCTGAGGTGCAGGCTCTGCTGACTCCGACCTCCTTCGGCAATCCCCGCCGCAGCACCAACGGGTTCGACTATAACCGGGCCATGCTCCTGATGGCGGTGCTGGAAAAACGGGGCGGTCTGGCGGTGAACACCTGCGACGCGTACCTGAATGTCATTGGCGGCCTGTATCTGGACGAGCCGGGGGCTGACTTAGCGGCCATTCTGGCCATGGCCTCCAGCTTCCGGGACAAGCCGGTGCCCGCCGACCTGGCGGCCATCGGGGAGGTGGGCCTGACCGGCGAGCTGCGGATGGTCTCAGCCCTGCACCACCGGCTGTCGGAGGTCCGCCGCCTGGGCTTTACCAAGTGCCTGGTCCCCAAGGACCGGGGCAGACAGCCCCTGGTCCCGCCGGAGGGTTTACAGCTCATTCCGGTGAAGAACATCCGGGAGGCCCTGGCGGTGCTGCTGTAACGGGGTCCTGGGCAGATAGTGGATGCAGTCCCGGAGCAGGGGAGGCTGGCCGCAGGAGACCGCTCTGGCCAGGGTGCAGCGGCCCTCCTGCTGGTAGATGCACGGGTCCGTGCAGGGGATGAGGCTCATAAAGGGCACCTTCTTCTGTGGGAGATGCCAGTAGTGTTCGCGGCCCGGACCGAAATATGAGACCGGCCCCATAGAAATACTTGGATACGACAAGACCGCCCGAGGCAATGCCTCGGGCGGTCTGCGTGTATGGATCAGTCTTCGTCTTCCTCTTCGGGAAGGAGGGCCACGCGGATCTCCAGGATCCGGCGGTGGTCCAGCTTGGTCACGGTGACATCTAAGTTTTCATAGACGAAGTGGTCGCCCTCCACGGGCATCCGGCCTAACTGGTCCAGGACCCAGCCGCTGATGGAGGCCGAGTCGATGTCGGTGGCCCGGATGGAGAAGCGGTCGAACAGGTCGTCTAGGTTGGCCGAGCAGGAGATCAGGTAGCTGCCGTCGTCCTGGGGCTTGAACTCCTCGATGATCTCGTCGTGCTCGTCCCAGATCTCGCCCACCAGCTCTTCCAGGATGTCCTCTAAGGTGACGATGCCCATGGTGCCGCCGTAGTCATCGGCCACCACGGCCATGTGACATTTCCGGATCTGCAGCAGCCGCAGCAGGTCGGAGATCTTGACGGAAGCGGGGGTATAGAAGATCTTGCTGACCAGGCTCAGCACATCCGTGTGGTTATGGAACCGGGCAGAGAAGAAGTCCTTCTCGTGGATGAGACCGATGATGTTATCCACGGAGGTATGGTAGATGGGGATGCGGGAGTAGCCGCTCTCGGCAAAGAGCACAGCCAGCTCCTCCATGCTGATGGTGTCCGGCGCAGCCACGATGTCCACCCGGGGCCACGCGGATCTCCAGGATCCGGCGGTGGTCCAGCTTGGTCACGGTGACATCTAAGTTTTCATAGACGAAGTGGTCGCCCTCCACGGGCATCCGGCCTAACTGGTCCAGGACCCAGCCGCTGATGGAGGCCGAGTCGATGTCGGTGGCCCGGATGGAGAAGCGGTCGAACAGGTCGTCTAGGTTGGCCGAGCAGGAGATCAGGTAGCTGCCGTCGTCCTGGGGCTTGAACTCCTCGATGATCTCGTCGTGCTCGTCCCAGATCTCGCCCACCAGCTCTTCCAGGATGTCCTCTAAGGTGACGATGCCCATGGTGCCGCCGTAGTCATCGGCCACCACGGCCATGTGACATTTCCGGATCTGCAGCAGCCGCAGCAGGTCGGAGATCTTGACGGAAGCGGGGGTATAGAAGATCTTGCTGACCAGGCTCAGCACATCCGTGTGGTTATGGAACCGGGCAGAGAAGAAGTCCTTCTCGTGGATGAGACCGATGATGTTATCCACGGAGGTATGGTAGATGGGGATGCGGGAGTAGCCGCTCTCGGCAAAGAGCACAGCCAGCTCCTCCATGCTGATGGTGTCCGGCGCAGCCACGATGTCCACCCGGGGGGTGAGGACCTCCTCCACCTCCATGTCGTTGAACTCGATGGCGGCGCGGATGAGCTCGCTCTCGTGGTGCTCCAGGCCGCCTTCGTTTTCGGCCTCCTCCACCATGGTGATGAGCTCTTCTTCGGTGATGCCCTCGTTCTCGCTGGTGTGGAAGAGCTTCATGGCAAGCTTGCTGAACAGGCCGAAGAAGGCGTGCAGGGGAGTCAGCACGAAGAGAAGGACCTGCAAAATGGGCACAGCCCGGAGACAGAAGACCTCCGGCTTGTCTTTTGCCATGGTCTTGGGGGTGATCTCGCCAAAGATCAGCACCACCACCGTGATGACGGCCGTGGAGAGGGCGGGACCATAGGCATCAAAGAGCTTGGTGAAAAGCACGGTACCAAGGGAAGCGGCAGTCAGGTTCACAATATTGTTGCCGATGAGGATGCAGGAGAGGAGCTTGTCATACTGCTCCAGCAGGGCCAGCGCTTTTTGCGCGCGGACGTTGTCATCCTCTGCTTTGCTTTTTAAGCGGATCTTGTTGACCGAGGAATAGGCAGTCTCCGTGGAGGAGAACCAGGCCGACAACAAGACCAAGATCACAAGCGCAACAATGATCGCTATACAGGTACTGTCCATAAGGGACCCATCAACTCAGCTTTCTATAAAAATTTTGATGGTAATGACTGCGGCCTGTGGGAAAGAATAAAACAAACCACAGCCTACCATCACTGCATAGCATACCATAGTGCAGCCCTGATTGCAAGAAGGTGAAAAAAATTTAGACAGTCCGCCCTGGGTGTCCGGGGAGATTTTTCCGCCGTCGGGAAGAAAAGGTTTGCCAAACAGGGGAAAAGCAGGTATACTGCTTATGTTTTAGCTTGTCGAAAAAAAGCGTGAGGGGCACTACCCCCGTGGGTCTGTCCTTCCGGTAGATCTCCCATTTTCTACGGAGAAAATGGGACGAAAAGAGCGCCGGGGCGCTGTCTCTGGACCCCGCTGCGGTGGGGGAGACCCTGCCGGGGCTGTGGCTCTGCGTCGGCAGGCTGTCCATGGCGCGCTCACCGGCTGGGCGCGCGGGATCGTGGTCGATACCCTGTGAGGGCGGGACCAGGAAGTTTTTTGACAGTGTATACTGCATATGCTTGCTCCTAATATATATAATAACGTACAGTACGGAAAGGAAGGACCCATGGGAAAGCTGACCTTTGTCATTCCCACCCTGCTGGGGGTGGAGGGCCTGACAGCCGATGAGCTGCGGCGGATGAAAATGGAAAACGTCCGGGTGGAGAACGGACGGGTGTTCTGCGACGGAGGACCGGAGGATATCCCCCGGCTGAACCTCCGCCTGCGCACCGGGGAACGGGTGCTGCTCCTGCTGGGGACCTTCCCGGCGCGCACCTTTGAAGAGCTGTTTGAGGGGACCCGGAAGCTGCCCTGGGACCGGTTCATCCCCGATGGGGGCATGTTCCCGGTGAAGGGGTACAGCCTGAATTCCGCCCTCCACAGCGTGCCCGCCTGCCAGTCCATCGTGAAAAAGGCCGTGGCCACCCGCCTGGGCAAGGTCTACCACCGGGAGACCCTGCCGGAGACCGGTGCGCTCTATCAGATCCAGTTTTCCCTCATGAAGGATGTGGCTACCCTGATGCTGGACACCACCGGCCCCGGCCTGTATAAGCG
>CAYNZG010000053.1:0-8111 GCA_964401525.1 uncultured Ruminiclostridium sp. | reverse complement strand
TGAGGGGAGCGACAGCAAAAACGCACAAGGTCTCCCCTTCGCGTCTTCGCGACATAGGACGATCTCCACAAAGGGGATCGTTCTTTCTTCATTTTACCTCGAGACAGCCCAGGGCACAAGCCCCAAAAGGCCCTTCTGCGCGGTGCGAACCGCCCGGCGTTCTCTGGGCGCTGTCCCTTCGCATCCCTTAGATCATCAGGATGCCCTCCGGCTCATAGCTGGGCTTACAGCCAAAATGTTCGATCTTGCTCTCATACTTGTTCCCAAGGTAGTAAAACCGCAGGCTGTCCCGCTCCGGATCCATGAGCGCACAGAGCTTGGCCTGAAGCGCGCGGCACTGCGCCGCATCCAGCAAGCACTCAAACACGGAGTTCTGCACCCGCTGACCATAGTTCACGCATTGCTTGGCGATCTGCCGCAGTCTGCGGCGGCCGGCAGCATCCTCCGTGTTGACATCGTAGGTGATCAAAACCAGCATAGCATCACTTCCATAAAAAAGTGGGGTATTCATCCAGGTCGCCCCGCAGGTATCGGGCCAGCAGCAGCGCCTGGATATGGGGCACCAGCCCCCAGGGCATCTTCTCCCCCAGGTAGGGATGGGTCAGCATCTCCTTCTTCTTTTCCTGCCAATGTTTTAGAAAGTTCTTTCTTCCCGTGTCAGTCATGAGGACCGCCCCGTTTTCCTGCTGGATAAAGTCCGCGGCCTTCACCACGCGGTTGTTGACCAGGGTCAGCACGAACCGGTCCGCCATGCAGGGGCGGAGCTCCTCCATCAAGTCCAGCGCCAGGGAGTTCCTCCCCGGTCGGTCCCGGTGGAGGAACCCCACATAGGAGTCCAGCCCAACGCTTTCCAGCGCCGCCCCGCAGTCGTGCGCCAACAAGCTGTAGGCGAAGGACAGCATGGCGTTGAAGGCATCCATGGGCGGCCGTCTGCTTCGGCTGCGGAAAAAGAAGGTCTCCTTGCCGTTCAGGATCATGTCATCCAACACGCCGAAATACGCGGTGGCACCGACTCCCTCCAGCCCCCGCAGGCTGTCCAGGGAGGTCTCTTCCAGCACCATGGGCAGCAGATGCTTCAGCTTCCCCGATGCCTGGCTCAGCTTTTCGGGGTCCACCCGCATCCCGTGGTCCCGCCGGGTCCGCTCAATGCTCCACCGGGCGTTGTGGATCTTGCCAAAGATCATGGCCCGGGCCACCCGGCAGCTTTGCCCCGGGTCATCGGCCACCCGGTACTGGGTCCTGCGCAGCAGGACATTGCCCTGGGACGCTCCGTTGACCCGGGCAAGGAACTTGCCTCTGGGCGTGCAGAACGCCAGCGCAACGCCCCGCTCGGCACAGGCTCCCATGAGCGCCGGAGAGGCTCCGGCATAGGAAAAGGACACGATATTGCACAGCGTGTGGAGCGGATACCGGGCCAAGGCCTGCTTTTCCCGGTTGGCCACGACATTTTCTCCATCCAGGGACAGGTAAATGTCCTCGCTGGTCACAAACAAGGTATTCAGCAAGTGTTTCATAGGCCCTCCTCCAATGCATCCGCCAGATACTGCGCCACCGAGGTCTTGCGCATCAGCTTCGGCAAGCAAAGCTCCTTCAGGGAGCAAGCGTTGCAGGCCTTGGTGGGCGTGACCTTCGGCGTGTGGCTCCGCCGATACAGGTCATGCATCTCCTTTAACGCCGTTCGCACTTCCTGCCGCAGCTCGTCCGTAAATTCCACCCGGGATCTGCGGCGGGTCTCTCCGTAATACAAAGCCCCCTCCGGGATGGTGCAGCAGAGCATCTCCTCCAGGCACATGGCCTGTCCGCAGAGTTGCAGGGTGTCGCCTGTGCGCTCGTTCTGCCGCCCCCGCTTATACTCCACAGGATAGGGCTGCCACAGATGCTCCCGGCCTTGCAGGGGGATGCCGTTCGGGTCCCGGTGGAACTCCACCACATCGCATTCCCCGGACACCCCCAGGGTGCCGGAAAAGACCGGGAGGCTGCGGACGATCAGCAACGCTCCCCGGCTTTCTGATGCATCAGGGTGCCATCCACGGTGCGGTAGTTTTCTGCCCACTGCTGCTCAATGTGGATGAGGGCCCACTGCCGTCGGCAGAACTTGAAGTGCTGGAGGCCGGACAGCAGGAGCTAGTCCTCCTCGCGATAGATCACCCCATCCGCACACAGGTCACGCCAGCGGGAACGCTGCTCTCCTCCACGGAGACTACATAGTCCCCATAGGCTCTGGGGGCGATCACATCGGTCTTCTTCTCCACCTTCACCAGCTCAAAGAGCTTGTGGGCCGGTGCATTGCCCAGCTCCGAGTCATGCTTGAAGATGATGAGCTCCCGCACTGCCATCTTCCCCCGCGCAGCGGAGTGGTCGTGCTCAAACATATTCAGGATAGCCTGCCACAGCAGGTCCAGGTCCTCCTCCGAGAAGCCCGTGGTCTTGCGGGCCAGGTTCGCAGAGATGTAGCCTTCCACCCGGTACAGGCCGTAGGGCACGATGTACTTGCGGCCCATCTCGGTGTCCTTCTTCTCCGCATCTGCTTCGGTGGTGATAGCCACGCGGGTAATGGTCACCTCCTGGGGCAGGATGGGATCCACGCTGCGGGCAAAGCTCAGCTGGACCGGTCCCCGGACCTGGCCGCAATTCAGGGCCCCCTTCACAAAGGTGGTCATCACAGCGCCAAAAGTGCGGATGTCAAAGAAATTGGCACACATATAGTCGCGGAGCTTCCGGTCCAGGTCCTCGTCCTTTTTCTTGGCTGCCTTGAGGGACTTTTCATCGGTTCCCACGCCCACATATTCGCAGGCCTTCGCATCGTTTCGATTAAGAGGAACGCCGTCCTTGACATAAATGCGATAGCCGGTCGCGTCTTCCTTGACGGTCTCCACATAGTTCCGGATCTTGCGCTTTAAGCAGACGTCCGTGACGATGCCATAGCCGGTCTCCGGGTCGAAGCGAGGCATGTTCCCCGCGTCGGGATCCCCGTTGGGGTTGCCGTTCTCCACATCGAACAGCACAATAAATTCATAGCGGTTTCGAATCGGTTCAGCCATTTTTCTTTTCCTCCTTCTTATTTGCTTCCTGATGATAATAACCAAGATAAAAACAGATCGTCTCTTCTTGCGTGAACCGCACAGGGATCGGAGCTGTAATTTTTGCCATCAAGTCAGTTTTAGCTTTTTTATACGTGATACCAAGGCCGGGTTTATCGCGCAATAATTTTTTCAGGTGATGTTCGCTCAACGGGAGCAGTTTAACAAATGCGTTTCTCGGTGTCGTTGCCGCCGCATTAAAATAACTATCCTTGATCGTGCGATTGATCTCCCAGTTCGCGGAAGCACGCTGTGTTTGCTCCATAACAAAAAAGAGCCTTCCCAATACATAGGGCATATAGGTACATTCTTCATTTAAGTGCACTTCAGCAACCTCCTCGATAGCAGGGTCGTGTTCCCTGTATTCTTCTATAACATTTCTTTTTAAGTACGCTTTCAGGATCGCGGCCCTTCCCCGGGTGATATTGCGCTCAGCACGGATGCGGAGCATGACCCCTGTCAGCAGCGCCGCAGGATACGGTCCGCCCGAAACGATGGCGCGGGCCGTTGCGCCGGCCATGACCGGGCTGGGTTTCTTGTCCGTTGTGTTCGGATTCACCGTTTCCTGCAGCATTTTCCACAGCGGGATCGTCGGGTAGGGATCATAGGCCGGACGGACGATCTCCATCCGCTCATGGTGGTCATTGACATGCCGCATCAGCGCGCCAACGGTATCCCGGAAGAAGAAGCGCACCGACAGCCGGGCCGCATTGGGCGCAAGGCCAAGAATGTAAAAGGGCCGGCCGGGATCCAGTCCATACTCTTCCACACGTTCTTGATTTGCCAGTCGCTTGACTGTGGCGCGAAGCTCTTTTTCGGTCCACTCCGGCTGCTCTTTCCCGAACAGAGCTCCCAGCGACAGGGCGCGATAGGCAGGGTCGCCGCCCTCCGCCCAGCAGACCACCGTGGTGTCCCCGATCCTCTGCACGTTGTCTCGCTCTGCCAGCAGATGATTCAGCGCCGTCGTGTAGGCAAAGGCCGCGTACTTGCCCACCGGAGCATTGAAGTTCTGCTCTCTGCCATAGGAGCAGAAGGCAGGCGCGTTGAAAGAGACCAACGCCGCACCGCTGGACTGCGCTCCGGCCACTCCCTTGATCGACGGATGCGTGGCTTCTATCACGTCTTCCCGCCCGATCACCAAGCACTGCATCCGCTCACCCTCGCTGCTGTCATAATAGCTCTGCCATGCAGCGCGGATCTCGGTGTCCTCCGTAGCATAAGCCCCCTGGATACAGAAGAGCAGATTCCCTCCGGCAAACAGCTTGTCCAGCTCCGGCTGCAGCACCGGGTGCTCCGCAGCGCTGCCCGGGTCCCAAGTGTCAAAGAAACGAAGGATGGCCTTAGCCGCTGGGGTGCCCAGCGGATCCAGCAGCTTGTGGTGGAGCTCCCGACAGGCCTGGAAGCATTGCGCACTTCGTTCCGGCTTTCCTTTCCCGTCCACGCCGAGCAGATAGGAGGCATTGTCCCACAAAAAGTTGGATGCAATGCCCGAGGATCGTTTGACGGCGGCAGGGACTTTCTTGCTTTGAGGCCGCAGGACCGTCTTTTTTCCTGCGTTCTGTCCCTCCTGCACGGGGTCCAACAGGGGGATCAGCTGCACCAGTGTACCGTCCTGATCCAGGCAAAGGGCATAGCTGATCTTAGCCTCGCTCCAGCCGGAAGGGACGATCTCTCCTTTCGCAGCCAAGTCATCATACAGTTTGACCAGAGTCTGCAGGATCATCGAACCACCTCCGTCCCGTTGGGATAAGGCACTTCCATCACGCCGTCTTTCAGCACCGCCCGGAAAAACATCGGCCGGATATCCGCAGGATCCGAATAATCCATATCCAAGAGCATCCAGCCCAGATCCTTCTCCCCTTTCAACTCCTTCGGGCAGGCCGGGAGCTGCTGGCAAGGCGCAAAGTGCGCCGGAAACTCCCGCACACCAAAGCAGGGCTGGTGGTAAAACTGGCCTCTGGCCAACCGCCGCTTCATGATGTCCTGAAATTTTCCGGGATTGTCCCCCGGGGCTGCCTTCTCTGTCATTTCGAAGTGGGCCTCAATGACATAGCGGACATCCCGCAGCACCATGGCCGCCCGCTGCTGGATGCTGTTCGGCGTGGCCAGATACAGCTCGTCCGTGCCGCCGTCCATGACCTTCTTCACCTTTCGCGCGCTGATGGTATCCTTCACCTCGTTGCGCCGAATGTTGGTGAACTGGATGGGCTTACAGACATGGATCCGGTCAATGATCCACCGCATGCCTGGATGCCAGTAGATGGCTTCCAGCAATCCCCGCGCAGCCGACGGTGTCATGACATCGTAGCTCACCCGTTCCGTCTTGAATTCGACCCGGTTAAAGGCAGCATACTCGCCCCAGACCTCTACACAAATCGACATCTCTCACCACACTCCTTTCTTACTTCATTATGTGTTCACTATAGCACATTCCCCTTACAGCATCAAGTTCATGAAAAATAGAGTTTATAAAATTCATGGAGATAAGCATTACCCTATTGACAAACAGGGTATAATATTTGTCGTCAGACGAAAGTCCGTGGATTGAAATATGAAAAATAGGGTTTATTCCAGCGCGGGGGGCAGTGCGAGATGCACTGCCCCCCGCACATTTTAAACCATGTACGCCTTTCCCCAGTCTGCCGTCAGGGACAGCCCCGTCGTTTCTTGGTACAGCGACGAATTGCGCAGCACCGCGCTCTCCTCGTCCAGGGGAAGGATATCCCCTGCCTCCAGCAGCGCCGCATAATGCTGTTCGTATATCGTGACACCGTACTGGCCCGCCTTGCGGTACAAAGACCGGGAGCGTTCGCCAGCCAGCAGCCGCTCGGTGAGGTCTACTCCCTCCCCTTCCGGGATGTAGACGGTCTTCGTGGGGCTGTCGATGAGGTGGAAGTGCTCAGCTACGGTGCGGAAGGGATTCATGCTTCCTGCGATCCCCTCTTCAAAGGACTTGACTACTCCACTCTTGTCCAGTCCTTCTCCTGCCCAGGAGCGATAGGAGGTAAAGTAGGCTGCAATGGCCTCCGGAGAGCCGGGATCCACCACTTTGCTCAGGGCTTCCTGCGCAGCTCCGATGTTCACTTTCAGCATGGGCGGGATCGTCCCGTCTCCCTCGAAAATGACCACTTCGCTGTCCTCCGGCTTCCGCTTTCCCTCCCGGTTGCATCGACCGGCCGCCTGCAGGATGGAATCCAGCCCTGCCATTTCCCGATACACCACCGGGAAGTCCACATCCACGCCCGCTTCGATCAGCGAGGTGGACACCACTCTGCACGGCAGGCCTTCGCGCAGCCGCCCACGGATCTTCTCCAGGACGGCTCGTCTGTGGTCAGGGTACATGAGGGTGGACAGATGGAAGCTCCCCTCCCGCGGCAGCTTTTCGTAGATCTCCTGGGCGGCCAGTCTGCTGTTCACGATGCAGAGCACCTGGTCCCGTTCTGCCAGCTCCCCGGCCACTTCCTCTCTGGTCTTTTTTCCGCCCCGCACAAAGGAGACGCGCCGGAACGATCCCGCATCCGCCTGTATGTCTGGACAAAGCTCCCAGCTCTCTCGTCCGTTGGCATATTCCCGGAACAGATCGCCTAAGGACGGCTGGGTCGCCGTGCACAACACCGCGGTCGCGCCGTAGTGCTCCACCAGCTGCGCGATCCCTGCCACGCAGGGGCGCAGGTGGGCCGTAGGGATCATCTGCGCCTCATCGAAAATGATGACGCTGTTGGCAAGGTTGTGGAGCTTACGGCATTTCGAGGGACGCGACGCATAGAGGGATTCGAAAAACTGCACCGCCGTCGTGACGACCACGGGCGCGTCCCAGTTCTCGGTAGCCAGCGCCTGCCGGTAGCCCTGCGGGTCAAAGTCCCCTTCCGGGTCATACTGGACCCCGGAATGATGCTCCACCACATTCTCCTGCTCCAGGATCTCCCGGAACACCGCCGCGTTCTGCTCAATGATGGAGGTGTAGGGGATCACATAGATCACGCGCTCCATCCCCTGCCGGACAGCGTGGCGCAGCGCAAAGGCCAGGGAGGCCACGGTCTTCCCGCCCCCGGTCGGGACCGTCAGGGTATACAGTCCTTTGGGTCCGCTCCCGTTCTCCAGGCACGCCCGGAGGATGTCGCATCGCTTGCGGTTCAGCTCTGTTTTCGGCTCCCACCAGGGGGCGATGTACTGCTCCAAGCGGTCCAGCAGGACGGGCAGAGAGTCGTAATGACCGCGTTCCCGGTTCTCGCCCTTCATAAACTGCTCGGTGTCCAGATAGTCCGCATCGACCAGGCAGGAGTACAGCATGCGGATAAAAAAGGCATCGGTCAGCGGCTCCTTCCCCCACGATGCAGGCTGAGGGACCGCTTCCAAGGGGATATCCTGGCGATAGGCTGGGATCTGACCCGCGACCCCCTTTTTCAGTCTGCCCAGCAAGGTGGCATCTCCGGCCTGGTCCATCAAACTCCCCTCATCCAGCAGCCCGCCATGGTGGCCCGCCACGCAGTGAGCCGCCCATAAAAAGTCCCACTTGGCACACTCCACCGCGCCCGCAGTCGCGTGATCCACGATGGGCCCGCCCTGGAGCCGGGCCTGGAACTCCTTGCTGGTTTTACCGAGGTCGTGGGCCATCCCTACCAGCCGCCCCTGCTCCTCTGCGCCGAAGGCGCGGGCAAATCGGGCACACAGCTCCGCCGTCCCCTCCAAATGTTCCAGAACGGTCTGCTTTCGCCCATCCTCTGCGATGTGCGCAAAATAAGCTTCCATCATTTCTCCCTCCTACCATAGTCAGCGTATCAACTTGATCGTTTTCTTTTCTATTGTTTTAGCGCAGGAGCGCAAGGACGAATCACAAAATTTCTTCCTGCAATTCTCATTTCCCGCCTTGCTTTTCCTCCTTTTCTGTGTTACCATGGATTGACCCAGTATCCGGGTGTAGCGAAGGTGGTATCGCGCTTGATTTGGGTGCATAGGTCTTTTCATCCATGACCAAAACAGCCGAAGCCAGGAATCCCTTGAAACACGGGCGTTTGCGGGATTTTCGATGGC
>CAYNZG010000052.1:0-8266 GCA_964401525.1 uncultured Ruminiclostridium sp. | reverse complement strand
GCCGGTGGGCGCGCCATGGACAGCCTGCCGACACAGAGCCGCAGGCACAATGGGAGACGGATCCACAGCCCCCGCAGGGCATCAACCACTTCAACGGGGTCCAGGGGCAGCGCTCCGGCGCTCTTTTCTCCCCATTTTCTCCGGAGAAAATGGGGAACCTGCAGGAAGTTCACCCACGGTGGTCAGCGCGAACAGTCTCTTTTTATGCTTCCTCGGTCCATCGGAGCAGGTAGACGGTAAAGACCGTGCCGCCGCCCGGACGGGGGGCCACGGTGACCTCTCCCCCGTGGCTGGCCACGGTGTCCCGGACAATGGACAGGCCCAGGCCGGTGCCGCCGGCGGCCCGGGAGCGGGCCTTGTCCACCCGGTAGAACCGCTCGAAGACCCGGTCCATCTCCTCCTGGGGGATGCCCACGCCGGTGTCGGCCACCTCCAGGCGGATGCGCTCCCCGGCCTGGTCGGCGGTCACATCCACCTGCCCGCCGGTGACATTGTACTTGATGGCGTTCTCCACCAGGTTCCGGACGATCTGGTCCACGTCCTCCGGAGTGCACCGGACCACGCAGTCCGGCTCCAAATGCATCGCCAGGGTGACCTGGGCTTCCTCTGCCAGGGGCACCAGCATCCGGCAGGTCCGCCCGGTCTGCAGGCCCAGATCCACCGGCTCCTGGGGCTTGGTCCGTCCCTCGTCCAGACGGTTCAGCATCAGCAGCTCCTCGCTGATGTGGATGAGCCGGTCGGTGGCCTCGCTGATGTCCCCCACGAACTCCAGGGTGGTCTCCCGGTCGATGTTCTGGTCCTGGAGGATAGAGTCCGCCAGGAGGCGGATGGAGGCCAGAGGGGTCTTCAGCTCGTGGGAGGCATCGGAGACGAACCGCCGCCGTGCCTCCTCGGTGGTCTGCAAGCGGCCGGTGAGCTGGTTGAACTCATCGGCCAGCTGTCCCAGCTCATCCTGCCCCCCCAAGGAGACCCGGTGGGTGTATTCCCCCTCCCGCACCCGGCGGATGCCCCCTAAGAGCATCCCAAGGCGGCGGGTGAGGACCCGGGAGAAGGCCATGAACAGGGCCAGCACCGCCAGACAGACCACCAGGGAGATGAGCCGCAGGTTGTTCTGCAGCTCTTGGAGCAGGACCCCCTGGTCCGTGTCGTTTTCATACAGACAGACCGCCCCCACCACGATGTTGCGGGTCATGATGGGGGTGCCCACCCGGCTGCAGAAGCAGCCGTTCTCATAGGCACTGAAAAACACGTCGTTGCCCGCCAGGGCCTCGCTGACCTCCCGCTGGTCGGCGGTCTCCCCTGCCAGGCTCTCCTCGCCGGAGTCGTAGAGGACCAGCCCTGTCCGGTCGGTGACCAGGACCCGCTGGACCTCCAGCTCCTCCAAAGGGACGATGGTCTGCTCCACGGTCTCTGGGGTCAGCTCGTCGGCGGTGGTCAGGGAGTTGGCCACCAGCAGGGCCTGGTTCTGCAGGGCGGTCTGCTGGCTGCGGAACATCAGGTTCTGGGTGGTGAGCAGCGGGTAGGTGTTCAGCAGGATCAGCAGTGCCGCAATGATGACCGCGTAGCCCGCAGCCAGCCGGGTCTGGAGGGACCGGCGGACCACGGAGGGATTCTCTCTGCGCGCCATGTCAGGCCCCCTTGAAGTAGTAGCCCACGCCCCACTTGGTGCGGATGCGCTGGGGGTTGGCCGGATCGTCCTCCACTTTCTCCCGCAGGCGGCGGATGTGGACATCCACCGTGCGGTACTCCCCGGTGTACTCATACCCCCAGACCAGGTTCAGGAGCTGCTCCCGGCTGTAGACCCGGTCTGGGTTTTTCATCATCAGCTCCAGCAGATCGAACTCCCGGGCGGTCAGCTCCACAGGCTCGCCGTCCTTCCAGGTGGTCCGGGAAGCGCTGTCCAGGGTCAGGCCGCCCCGGACCAATTGATCCTGCCTGGGCTCCTGATTTCGGACCGTGGAGGCCCGCCGCAGCAGGGCCTTCACCCGGGCCTTCACCTCCAGGATGTTGAAGGGCTTGGTGATGTAGTCGTCCGCCCCGTACTCAAAGCCCAGGAGCTTGTCCGTGTCCTCTCCCCGAGCAGTGAGCATGATGATGGGCACCGTGGAAAAGGTGCGGATCTCCATGCAGGCTTCCAGGCCATCCAGCTCCGGCATCATCAGGTCTAAGATGATGAGGTCGTAATCTGTGGCCCGGGCCAGGTCCACGGCCTCCCGGCCGTTGTAGCCCACGTCCACCTGGTAGCCCTCGTTCTCCAAATTAAAGCGGATGCCCTTGACCATCACTTTTTCGTCATCCACCACAAGGATCCTTGCCATGTCAGGTCCCTCCTTCCTCTGCCGCCGTTCCGGCGGTCACATACGGCCGAATGTCGGCCAAGATCGCCTCTCCGATCCCCTGCACGCTCAGCAGGTCCTCCACCACCTGGAAGGCACCGTGCTCCTCCCGCCAGGCCACGATAGCCGCGGCCTTTTTCTCGCCGATGCCCGGCAGGCGGGTCAGGTCCTCCGGAGAGGCAGTGTTCAGGTCCAGAAGCTCGTTCTCCAGTATCCCCGGCGCGTCCGGCTTCTCCGGCAGGACGATGTCCCGCTGGACCTCCTCGGTCTTGACCAGGGTGACTCCCTCCTCCGGTGCCGAGAGGCGGAACCACAGGAGGGTCCCTAAAACGAACACCAGGGTCAGGGCTAAGACCACGGCCTCCAGGGGCGATATTTTCTTAAAAATTCCTTTCATTGTCCCCCGCCCCCATTGCGTCTTTTGTCGGGATTTGCTATAATTTTATTTCTAAAGGTATCTCTATGCACTGTGCGGTCCCGTTCGGCGGGACCCCGCGGTTATTATAACACGGGATGTGGATGTTTCCTATGAAAAAAACGCTGATTCGCGCCTTTTCTTTGCTCTTGCTCCTCTCGCTCCTGACCGGGCTGTGCTGCCCCATGGCCGCCGCCCTGGACTATGAAGGGATCTCTCCGATCTCCATCAACTCCACCGCCTCTCTGCTGGTGGACATGGACAACGACCAGGTCCTCCACGCGGAGAACGCCGACGAGAAGCGGTACCCCGCCAGCATCACCAAGGTGATGACCGCCCTGCTCACCCTAGAGGCCATCGGCCGGGGGGAGCTGACCATGGACACGGTGGTCACGGTCCCCGCCGAGGCCTTGCGGGACATCACCGACGACTCCTCCACTGCCAACCTGCTGGCCGGAGAGGAGATGACGGTCCATGACCTGCTCTACTGCCTGCTGGTGGTCTCCGCCAACGAGGCCGCCAACGTCCTGGCCATCACCGTCTCCGGGGACATCCCCACCTTCGTGGAGCTCATGAACCAGCGGGCCCAGGAGCTGGGCATGGAGAACACCCACTTCGTGAACCCCCACGGTCTGCACAACGCCGACCACTACTCCACCGCCAGCGACATCTACCTCATGGCCCGGGAGGCCATGACCCACGCCCCCTTCCGGGAGATCGTCTCCACTGGGCAATACACCACCGCCGCCACCAACCTCTCGGAAGGCCGGGTGCTCTACAACACCAACGGCCTGCTGGCCCGGTATAAGTACGCCGGGTATGTCTACAGCGGCACCATCGGCATCAAGACCGGCAGCACGCCTCAGGCGGGCTATTGCCTGGTGTCCGCCGCCAAGAAGAACGGGGTCACCCTGGTCTCCGTGGTCCTGGGCTGCGAAAACCCCAGCTTAGGCGGCAATAAGGTGGACCGCCAGCAGTTCACCGAGAGCATCCGCCTCTTCGACTGGGGCTTTGAGAACTTCTCCTCCGCCACCCTGCTCAACGCAGACACCTACCTGGAGGAGGTCCCCGTGAGCAGCTCCTTCCAGTCCACCCATGTGGTGCTGAAGCCCAAGGAGAGCGTAAAGGCCCTCATCCCCGGCAAATACGACGCGGAGCTGCTGGACCTGCGCCTGACCCTGAACGACAAGACCGTCTCCGCCCCCATCTCCAAGGGTGAGGTCCTGGGCAAAGTCGCCGTGATCTACAACGGCGAGCAATACGCCGAGATGGACATGGTGGCCGTCAGCGATGTGGGCTACTCCCCCTTCAACGCCTTCATCTCCGGGGTGGACACCGTCCTGGGGAGCATCTTCGTCCGCGTCCTGCTGGCCCTGGCCCTGATCTTCTTCCTGGTGGGCGTCGTCCGCCGGTTCCAGGCCCAGAAGCAGGAAGAAATGAAGGAGCGGCGCAAGCAGAAAAAGGAAGAAAAGCGTCTGGCTGCCGAGGCCCGTCACCTCCGGGAGGAGGAGGCCTACCGCCTGCGGAAAGAGGCCCAGGAGGTCCGCCGGGCAGAACAGGAGGTCCATCGGGCCGAGCAGGAGCGCCGCCGTCAGGCAGAGCTGGAAGTCCGCCGGGTCGAGCAGGAGCGCCGCCGCAGGGAACAGGAGGCCCGCAGGGCCGAACAGGACCGCCGCCGTCAGGCCGAGCAGGAGGCTCGCCGGATCGAGCAGGAGCGCCGCCGACGGGAGCAGGAGGCCCGCAAGGCCGAGCAGGAACGCCGCCGACGGGAGGAAGCCCGAATGCGCCAAGAACAGGAACGGCGGGAGCGGGAAGAGCGTCGCCGCCGGGAAGAGGCGCGCCGCCGCCGCGAGGAGGAAGAACGCCGCTGGCAGGAGCAGACCCGCCAGGAGTTCTACGACGGCCGGGACCGCCGAAACACCTACCGCCAGCCTCCCCGCAAGACCACCGCACGGGACGACCGACGGAGCTCCCGCCCCAGCCAGAACCGGCGGGACCGCCACCCCAACGACCGCAGATAAGCGACCCACAGGATAACGACCAACACGGCACAAGGAGGTACTCTCATGGAACAGAAGATCGCTACCTTACAGAACTGGATCAACGAAAGCAGCAACATCGTCTTTTTCGGCGGTGCCGGGGTGTCCACGGAAAGCGGCATCCCCGACTTCCGCAGTGTGGACGGCCTGTACAACCAGAAGTACGACTATCCTCCCGAAACCATCCTGAGCCACAGCTTCTTCGTGAACAACCCCGGGGAGTTCTATAAGTTCTACCGGGACAAGATGATCATCGAGGGAGCCAAGCCCAACGCCGCCCACCGGAAGCTGGCCGAGCTGGAGCAGGCCGGGAAGCTCAAGGCCGTGGTCACCCAGAACATCGACGGCCTCCACCAGGCCGCCGGGAGCCGGGTGGTCTACGAGCTCCACGGTTCCACCCTGCGCAACTACTGCCCCCGGTGCGGCCGGAAGTACCCCGTCTCCGCCATCGCCGACAGCCAGGGCCTGCCCCGGTGCGCCGACGAAAACTGCCGCAGCATCATCCGTCCCGATGTGGTCCTCTATGAGGAGGCCCTGGACACCGACGTGATGGAGGCTGCCATCGCCGCCATCCGCAAGGCCGATATGCTCATCATCGGCGGCACCTCCCTGGTGGTCTATCCCGCCGCCGGGCTGGTGAACTACTACAAGGGCAAAAAGCTGGTCCTCATCAACAAAGACAAGACCAGCGTGGACCACTACGCCGACCTGACCATCAATGCCCCCATCGGCCAGGTCTTCTCCCAGATCCAGGTAGACTGACCGCCGCGAAAAGGAGGCTCCCCCATGTCCATCGAACTCTCCCTCATGCAGAAATGGCTCAACGAGAGCGACAACGTGGTCTTCCTCTCCGGCCGGGACTTCTCCAAGGATGCCGGGTTCCCGGATTACCGGGCCATAGATGAGGACTACCGCAAAAAATTCCGCTACACCCCGGACGAGATGCTCCGCCTGTCCTTCCTGCAGCGCTCCCCCACCATCTTCTATCGGTGGTACCGGGAGCGGGTCCTGGCCCCCCTGCTGGAGGCCAAGCCCGGCATCGCCCACGAGGCCTTAGCCAAGCTGGAGGCCTGCGGGAAGCTCAAGGCTGTCCTCACCGTGAACATCGACGGGCTCCACCAGGAGGCCGGCAGCCGGAACGTGCTGGAGCTCCACGGCTCGGTGATGCGCACCTGGTGCGCCAAGTGCGACGAGTACATGGACTTCTTCAAGATCGCCGACTGCCCGGACCTGGTGCCCCAATGCACCGTGGATATGTGCGGCGACTACCTCCGCCCGGCCATCGTCCTGGAGGAGGAGCCCTACGACCTGGACCTGCTGGCCCAGGCCATGGACTACGTCAAGGCAGCGGACGTGCTCATCATCGACGGCTCCGCCCTGCGGGAGTTCCCCACCCCCAACCTGATGAAGGCCTACCAGGGCCACAAGCTCATCCTCATCAACACCCCGCCCCTGGTCTTCGATGCCAAGGCCGGGGCCGTGGTGCGCAACTGCGGCACCTTCAACGATATTTTCTCCAAGCTGGACCTGGACTTCTCCCCTGTGGGGGACTGAGTGCGGGTGCGGCCCTTTCCCTATGACCACAGTGGGCGGCGAACACGCCGCCCCCGCTTATTTTATGACTGGAGGCGATCCTCTTTGGAATTCCGAATCGAACATGACACCATGGGCGAGGTCTCTGTCCCCGCCGACCGCTACTGGGGTGCCCAGACTCAGCGCAGCTTAGAAAACTTCCCCATCGGGGAAGAAAAGATGCCCCCGGACCTGATCCGGGCCTTCGCAGTGCTCAAGCAGGCCTGCGCCGCCGCCAACTGCCGCCTGGGCAAGCTGGACCAGCGTCGGGCCGACCTCATCCAGGCCGCCTGCCAGGACATCCTGGCCGGAAAGCTGGAGGGGCACTTCCCTCTGGCCATCTGGCAGACCGGCAGCGGCACCCAGACCAACATGAACGTCAACGAGGTGGTGGCCAACTACGGTAACGCCCAGGCGGGGGAAAAGCTCCTCCACCCCAACGACCATGTGAACATGTCCCAGAGCTCCAACGACACCTTCCCCACCGCCCTGCACATCGCCGCCGTCACCGCCGTCCACCAGCGACTCCTCCCCGCCATGGACACCATGCTGGCCTGCCTGGAGCGGCTGGAGCACGAGAACCTGCACATCGTCAAGACCGGCCGCACCCACCTGCAGGACGCCACCCCCATCACCTTCGGCCAGGAGATCAGCGGCTGGCGGAGCATGGTGGAGCACAGCCGGGCCATGGTCCTGGCCAGCCTGGATGCCCTCTATGAGCTGGCCCTGGGCGGTACCGCCGTGGGCACCGGCCTGAACGCCCCCGCCGGGTTCGGCGAGGCCGCCGCAGAGGAGGCCGCCCGGCTCACGGGCCTGCCCTTCCGCACCGCCCCCAACAAGTTCCACGCCCTCACCGCCAAGGATGCCATGGTCTTCTCCCACGGGGCCCTGAAGGCGCTGGCCGCGAACCTCATGAAGATCGCCAATGACGTGCGCTGGCTGGCCTCCGGCCCCCGCTGCGGCCTGGGGGAGATCCGCATCCCCGAAAACGAGCCCGGCTCCTCCATCATGCCCGGCAAGGTAAACCCCACCCAGTGCGAGGCCCTCACCATGGTGGCCGTCCAGGTCATGGGCAACGACACGGTGATGGGCATCGCCGCCTCCCAGGGCAACTTCGAGCTGAACGTCTATATGCCCGTCCTGGCCCTGAACTATCTCCAGTCCGTGCGCCTGCTGGCCGACGGCATGGAGTCCTTTGTCCAGCGGTGCCTTTCCGGGGTCACCGCCGACCGGGAGAGGATGGCGGACTATCTGGACCGCTCCCTCATGACCGTCACCGCCCTGACCCCCATCGTGGGCTATGAGAACGGGGCCAAGATCGCCAAAAAAGCCCACAAGGAGCAGATCTCCCTGAAGGAGGCCGCCGTCTCCCTGGGGCTGTTCACCCCCGAGGCCTTCGACGAGGCCTTCCACCCGGAACAGATGGTTTAACGAAAGGAGCACCCACCATGGACATCAGCGCTGAATCTTTGGCCTTACACTATGAACTCAAGGGCAAGCTGGAGGTGGTCTCCCGCTGCCCCATCCAGACCCAGAAGGACCTCTCTCTGGCCTACACCCCCGGCGTGGCTACCCCCTGCCTGGAGATCCAGAAGGACCCCGCCAAGTCCTTCGCCCTCACCCGCCGCCAGAACATGGTGGCCGTCATCACCGACGGCTCCGCCGTCCTGGGACTGGGCGACATCGGTCCTCTGGCCGGGATGCCCGTGATGGAGGGCAAGTGCGTCCTCTTCAAAGAGTTCGCCGGGGTGGATGCCTTCCCCCTCTGCGTGGATACCCAGGACGTGGACGAGATGGTCAAGACCATCGCCCTCATCTCCAAGAGCTTCGGCGGCATCAACTTGGAGGACATCTCCGCCCCCCGCTGCTTCGAGGTAGAACGCCGCCTGAAGGAGGTCTGCGAC
>CAYNZG010000051.1:0-8458 GCA_964401525.1 uncultured Ruminiclostridium sp. | reverse complement strand
GGCTGACTGCCTGCTGGGCGGCGCTACCTATTCCACCGCTGACACCGTCCGTCCCGCTCTGCAGCTGATCAAGACCAAGCCCGGCAACAACAACGTCAGCTCCTGCTTCATTCTCCAGCGCACCAAGGACGGCGTGGACGAGCGTCTGTGCATGGGCGACTGCGCCATCCAGATCGATCCCGACGAGGATGCACTGGTGGAGACCGCACTGGAGTGCGCCAAGACCGCTGCTACCTTCGGCATCGACCCCAAGATCGCTTTCCTGAGCTACTCCACCAAGGGCTCCGGCAAGGGCGAGGCCGTGGACAAGGTGAAGAACGCCTGCGACAAGGCCAAGGCTGCTGCTCCTGAGCTGGCCATCGACGGCGAGATGCAGTTCGATGCTGCTGTCTCCCCCGTGGTGGGCCAGCAGAAGTTCCCTGGCTCCACCGTGGCCGGCTATGCCAACACCTTCATCTTCCCCGAGATCCAGTCCGGCAACATCGGCTATAAGATCGCTCAGCGTCTGGGCGGCTTCGCTGCTTACGGCCCCATCCTGCAGGGCCTGAACGCTCCCATCAACGACCTGTCCCGCGGCTGTGACGCAGACGAGGTCTACAAGATGGCTATCATCACCGCTGCTCTGGCTTGATCACGATATTCTGAGCTTCCTTGTGAGCCGGACCGAAAGGTCCGGCTCACATTTTTTGTTTTTCGGGGAACGGGAGGAGGACAAAAAGGAAAGTTTGTAAGAAATATTAGACTTCCTGTTGAAATATATAAGAAAATGTGATATAATCCGAACCGTGTTCGCTTTACCGATCCTTTGGAATGGATAGAAAAAAGGAGAAAAGATATGGATCTGATCATACGTATCAACAGCGCGGTGAACAGTGTCGTTTGGGGTCCGCCTATGCTTATTTTGCTGATGCTCGTAGGTGTCCTTATGACGATCCGTACCAAGGGGATGCAGTTCTCCCACTTTGGGTATGCTATGAAGCACACCGTGGGCAAGCTCTTTCACAAAAGTGAGGCAGGCCACGGGGAGATGACCCCCTTCCAGGCTATGACCACCGCTCTGGCCAGCACCGTGGGCACCGGCAGCATCGCGGGCATCACCGCGGCCGTCACCCTGGGTGGCCCCGGCGCTATTTTCTGGCTGTGGGTGGCCGCGCTCATCGGTATGATCACCAAGTATTCCGAGGTCGTGCTGGCCGTGAAGTTCCGAGAGCGGAACGAGTTCGGCGAGTGGACCGGCGGTCCCATGTACTACATCAAGAACGGCCTGGGCAAGAAGTGGAACTGGCTGGGCATCCTGTTCTGTCTGTTTGCCGCTCTGGCCTCCTTCGGCATCGGCAACTCCGTGCAGGTGGGCAACATCGTTGCGTCCATCAACACGGTGATCACCTCCTTCAACCCCGGCTTTGACAACTTCGGGTTCACCAACCTGATCCAGGGTATCATCATCGCCGTACTGACGGCGGTTGTGCTCTTCGGCGGCATCAAGCGTCTTGGCTCCGTGACCGAGCGTCTGGTCCCGGCTATGGCCGTCATCTATGTGGTGGCCTGCCTGGTGGTGATCCTTGCCAACGTGCAGGAGATCCCCCGGGTGTTCGCCTCCATTTTCGCCGGGGCGTTTTCTCCCTCTGGGGTCACCGGCGGTGCGGTCGGCTCCTTCATGCTGGCCCTGAGCTGGGGCGTGAAGCGCGGCGTGTTCTCCAACGAGGCCGGTCTGGGCTCTGCCCCCATGGCCCACGCCAGCACCTCGGAAAAGAACCCTGTGATGCAGGGCCTGTACGGCATCTTCGAGGTCTTCATGGCTTCCATCGTCATCTGCACCCTGACCGGCCTGACCCTGCTGTGCGCTGGCATCGACATCACCTACGGTGTGATGGGTGACACCTCTCTGAACGTGGCAGCCCTGGGGACGGTGTTCGGCAGCAAGGGCGGCTCTCTCATCATCGCCATCGGCATCGCTCTGTTTGCCTTCTCCACGGTCCTGGGCTGGTCCCTGTACGGCATGCGCTGCGTGGAGTTCCTGGTGGGCTACAAGGCCATCCTGCCCTATAAGCTCGTCTTCATCGTGATCATCGTGCTCAGCGCCACCATGGACCTGTCCCTGGCCTGGGACATCGCTGACACCCTCAACGGCCTCATGGCCATCCCGAACCTGATCGCTGTGCTGGCCCTGTCCGGTGTGGTGGTCAAGGAGACCCGGGAGCATTTCGGCAAGCTGAAAGAGGAAAAGAAGCAGAAAGCGCAGAAATAAGAGATATCAGAATAGGGTGAGGAGGCGGATGAGATCGTCCGCCTCCTTTCTTTTGTATGAAAAAAAGAAAAATGGGCAGGATAGTATCGTAAAAAAAGCGGAATGTTCGTTGCGTTGGTAGGAGAAATGTGCTATGATTCCATTATATTTTCTTATAAGGTTATGATAGAAGGAGATAGGGAATGGACGTGATCATTCAAGTCAACAATGCGATCAACAGCGTTGTCTGGGGCGCACCGGTCCTGATCCTGCTGATCGGGATCGGGCTGCTGCTGACCATCCGTACCGGAGCCATGCAGTTCCGCCACTTCGGCCACGCTATGAAGAACACCTTAGGCAAGGTCTTCGACAAGGACCAGGAAAAGACCGCCAGGGCAGGGGAAATGACCCCCTTCCAGGCCATGACCACGGCTCTGGCCGGGACCGTCGGCACCGGCTCCATCGCCGGTGTGACTGCCGCCATCACCCTGGGCGGCCCCGGCGCGCTGTTCTGGCTGTGGGTGGCCGCCCTCATCGGCATGGTCACCAAGTACGGCGAGGTCCTGCTGGCCGTGAAGTACCGGGAGCGCACCGTTCTGGGTGAGTGGGCCGGTGGTCCCATGTACTACATTAAGAACGGTCTGGGGCCAAAATGGAAGTGGTTGGCGGCTTTCTTCTGCGTGGCCGCCGCCCTGGCTGCCTTCGGCACCGGCAACGCGGTGCAGGTGGGCAACATCACCTCCTCCATCAACACGGTCATCCTGTCTTTCGTGCCCGATTTCACCGGCCAGGCCACGGCCAACCTGATCATCGGCCTGGTGGTGGCCGTCCTCACGGCAGTGGTCCTCTTCGGCGGCGTGCAGCGCCTGGGTGCCGTCACCGAGAAGTTAGTCCCTGCCATGGCCCTCATCTATGTGATCACCTGTCTGGCGGTGGTGCTCTTCCACTTCCGGAACATTCCCGGGGTCTTTGCGGAGGTCTTCGCCGGGGCCTTCTCCCCCAACGGGGTCACCGGCGGGGCCGTCGGCTCCATGATGCTGGCCCTGAGCTGGGGCATCAAGCGCGGCGTGTTTTCCAATGAGGCCGGTCTGGGCACTGCGCCCATGGCCCACGCCAACACCTCCGAGGAGACCCCCGTCAAGCAGGGCTTCTACGGGGTCTTCGAGGTCTTCATGGCCTCCATCGTCATCTGCACCCTCACGGGCCTTTCCGTGCTGTGCGCCGGGATCGACATCAACTACGGGGTCATGGGCGACACCTCCCTGAACGTGCAGGCCCTGGGCACTGTGTTCGGCATGAAGGGCGGCGCCATCATCATCGCCGTGGGCATCTCCCTCTTTGCCTTCTCCACGGTGCTGAGCTGGGCGCTGTACGGCGGCCGCTGCTGTGAGTATCTGCTGGGGTCCAAGTCCCTGCGGCCCTATCAGGTGGTCTATGTCATCATCGTGGTGGTGGGTGCCACCATGGAGCTGGACCTGGCCTGGAACATCGCCGACACTCTCAACGGCCTCATGATCATCCCCAACCTTATCGCCCTCTTCCTGCTTTCCGGCGTGGTGGTGCGGGAGACCAAGGCATACTTTGCCGACCAGAAAAAGAAGGATTCCTGAAAACATCCTGCGTATTTCCCTGTCACGCCTCCTCGGTGGCGCGTTCCCGGGCAGACTGCCCTTCCCGGGAATGCGCCGCTTTTTTTCGGCCAAAAGGCGGCTGCGGACCTGTGCAGAGCCTTGCCCATGGGGTTACACAAGGGAAGGACGATTGTCGTTTTTGTGAAAATCAGTGGATAAATTTTCCATAAATAAGTAAAAAAGAGGAAAAATATTGAAAAACAAAATCTAATATATGGAAAAACTGGTTTAAGTTAGGGAATATTTCTGTAAAAAACGACACAACTTTGAATAAATTATGAACGCAGGGTGCATCAAAACGATAAAGATTGACCAAAACGAGGTTTCCGTATTGTGATTTTGTGTCGATTATGGTATGGTAAACACAGTAGTTCAAGCAACGCAAGTTGCAAACGAAAAGAGAGCAAAAATTGAACAAAAGGAGAGATACGCATGGAAGTAATTGCAAGTATCAACAGCGCGATCAACGGCGTGGTTTGGGGCCCGCCTATGCTGATCCTGCTGGTGGGCGTTGGCATCCTGATGACCATCCGTACCGCTGGCGTGCAGTTCCGCAAGTTTGGCTATGCCATGAAGAACACCCTGGGCAAGGTCTTTATCAAGTCTGAAGCTGCAGAAGGTGAGATCACTCCCTTCCAGGCTATGTCCACCGCTCTGGCCGGCACCGTTGGCACCGGTAACATCGCTGGTATCACCGCTGCTGTCACCTTGGGCGGCCCCGGCTCCATCTTCTGGCTGTGGGTCACCGCTCTGGTGGGCATGTGCACCAAGTATTCCGAAGTTCTGCTGGCCGTGAAGTTCCGCGAAAAGAATGAGCTGGGCGACTGGGTCGGCGGTCCTATGTATTACATCCAGAAGGGTCTGGGCAAGAACTGGAAGTGGCTGAGCGTCCTCTTCTGCATCTTTGCCGCCCTGGCTGCCTTCGGCATCGGCAACGCCGTGCAGGTGGGCAACATCACCTCCTCCATCAACACCGCTGTCATGGCCTTCAACCCCGACTGGGCCGGTCAGAAGACCCTGAACCTGATTCTGGGCATCATCCTGGCTGCTCTGACCGCCTTCGTTCTGTTCGGCGGCATCAAGCGTCTGGGCGCTGTCTGCGAGAAGCTGGTCCCCGGTATGGCACTCATCTATATCATCGCTTCCCTGGCCGTAGTCGTCATGAATGCAGGCGTTCTGCCTGAAGTCTTCCACGACATCTTCGTGGGTGCCTTCACGCCCAACGGCATCACCGGCGGTATGGTCGGCTCCATGATGATGGCCATCATGTGGGGCGTCAAGCGCGGCGTGTTCTCCAACGAGGCTGGCTTAGGTTCCGCACCTATGGCTCACGCTGCCACCTCTGAGACCGACCCTGTCAAGCAGGGCCTGTACGGCATCTTCGAAGTCTTCATGGACACCATCGTCATCTGCACCCTGACCGGTCTGGCTCTGCTGTGCGGCGCTTACGGCCACGGCATCGACCTGAACTACGGCACTATGGGCGACACCTCCCTGAACGCACAGGCTCTGGGCACTGTCTTCGGCATGAAGGGCGGCTCTCTGCTGCTGGCTGTGGGTCTGGCTTTGTTCGCTTACTCCACCGTCCTGTCCTGGGCTCTGTACGGCACCCGCTGCGTGGAGTTCCTGCTGGGCACCAAGGCCATCAAGGTCTATCAGATCATCTTCATCCTCATCATCATCGTCGGTGCTACCATGAAGCTGGACCTGGCCTGGGCCATCGCTGACACTCTGAACGGCCTCATGGCGATCCCCAACCTGATCGCCCTGGTGGGCCTGTCCGGTGTGGTGGTCAAGGAGACCAAGGAGCACTTCGACAAGCGCGCAAACTAACGATCGATCTCATTCCCCGAATCACACATATCCATTCCATGGAAAAAGCCGCTGCATCCGCAGCGGCTTTTTTCTCGTGTATGGGAAGGGGAAGGTCAGTCCTCGGTCTGCCAGCCTTTGCAGAGATCTACCCAGCCCTTGCAGCCGCAGGCAACTTGCTCCAGTTGGTCGCAGGTCAGCTCGATGGCGCTGTTGGCGCTCCCGGCGGCGGGGAAGACCGTGTCGAACCGCTGCAGGGAGCGGTCCAGATAGACATCCACATCGTTCTTGATGCCGAAGGGGCAGACACCGCCGATGGCGTGGCCCACCAGCTCCACTACCTCGTCGGGGGTGAGCATCTTGGCCTTGGTGTGGAAGAAGCCCTTGAACTTGCTGTTGTCCACCTTGGCATCGCCTGCGGCGATGATGAGGATGGCTTTCCCATCCACCTTGAAGGACAGGGATTTGGCGATGCGGGCGGGGATGACCCCGACGGCCTGGGCGGCCAGCTCCACGGTGGCGCTGGAGGTCTCGAACTCCAGGATCTTATCTGCCATCCCCAAGGGGGCAAAGTAGGCACGAACGGCGGCAATGGACATAGCGGTTCCTTCTTTCTCTGTAGTTTCTGCCGTTCATTTTACTATACTCCCAATAGGTTGGCAAGGGCGTGTTGGCGTGCTACAATGTAGCCACACGGATTTGACACCGAGAAAGAAAGGGAGCCTATGGAACCAACAACACCCATCCGGGGGCGCTTTGCCCCCAGCCCCAGCGGGCGGATGCACCTGGGGAATCTTTTTGCGGCCCTGCTGGCCTGGCTGGATGTGCGCAGCCTGGGGGGCGAGATGCTCCTGCGCATGGAGGACCTGGACCCGGACCGCTGCAAGCCGGACTACACCCTGCAGTTGGCGGAGGACCTCCGCTGGCTGGGGCTGGACTGGGACCTGGGCTGGCAGGACCTGGGGGACCTCTACAACCAAAGCCAGCGGACGGAGCGGTACGCCGAGGCGTTCCGCGCGCTGGCCCGGCAGGACCTGGTCTACCCCTGCTATTGCAGCCGGAAGGAGCTGCTGGCCGCCTCTGCTCCACACGCCTCTGACGGGGTCCGGATCTATTCCGGCCGCTGCCGGAGACTCTCCGCCGGGGAACGGGCGGACTTAGAGCGGAGCGGCCGCAGACCCGCCTGGCGGATCGCGGTGCCGGAGGAGGAGGTCCTCTTTAGCGACGGGAACTTCGGCCCCCAGCGGGAGATCCTCAGCCGGGACTGCGGCGACTTCATCCTCCGCCGGTCCGACGGCGTCTATGCCTATCAGTTGGCGGTCACCGCCGACGACGGGGCCATGGGGATCACCCGGGTGGTCCGGGGCTGGGACCTGCTGTCCTCTACGCCCCGGCAGATCTGGCTCATGAAGAAGCTGGGCTACGCCCCGCCCACCTATTGCCACGCGCCGCTGCTGTGCAGTCCCAACGGTCGCCGCCTGTCCAAGCGGGACCGGGACCTGGATATGGGCATCCTGCGCCAGCGGACCACCCCGGAGGTGCTGACGGGCTTCCTGGCCCATACGGCGGGCCTTATCGACCGGCCGGAGCCGGTGCGCCCCTATGACCTGGTGGGTGAATTCTCCTGGGAGAAGGTGGGCCGGACCGACCGGGTGGTACAGAGTTTGGATTAAAGCAGCTCCCGGCGGAGGAACTGGATGGCCTTTTTCTCCAGCCGGGACACCTGGACCTGACTGACCCCTAAGATCCTGGCGGTCTTGTCCTGGGTCAGGCCCTTGTAGTACCGCAGGAGGATGAGCTTCCGCTCCCGCTCCGGCAGACGGTCGATGGCGGTGCGCAGGGCCACCCGCTCCACCAGCCCCTCCTCGGGGGAGTCGCAGCCCAAGGCCCCCTCTAAGGTCAGGCCCGTCTCCCCGGCCTCTGCCTGCAGGGAGGAGACGGAGGACGCGGCCAGATCCGCCGCGGCGATGTCCTCGGGGGCCAGCCCGGTGGCCTCGGCCAACTCCGACAGGGAGGGCTCCCGCCCTAAGACCTCGGTGAGCTGGGTCCTGGCCCGATAGACCGCCAGGGCCTGTTCCTTCAGGCCACGGCCCACCTTGACCATGCCGTCGTCCCGGAGGAAGCGGCGGATCTCCCCGGCGATCTTGGGGACGGCGTAGGTGGAGAACTGGGTGCCGTAGTTGGGGTCGAAGCCCTGCACGGCCTTGAGAAACCCCAGGCAGCCCAGCTGATAGAGGTCCTCGCTCTCCACGCCCCGGCGGGTGTAGCGGCGCACGACGCTCCAGATCAGCCCGGTGTTCTCCTCCACCAACCGGCCGCAGACATCCTGGTCCCCTGCCTGGGCGGCCAGGATGTGCTCGAAGGTGGCGGTCACATCGGGCCTCCCGCCCGCAGCGCGAACCGCCGCCGCATGGTGACGGTGGTGCCCTTGCCGGGGGCAGACTTCACTTTGACCGCGTCCATGAAGCTCTCCATGATGGTGAATCCCATGCCCGCGCGCTCCTCATTGCCGGTGGTGAAGAGGGGCGTGCGGGCTTTTTCCACGTCGGGGATGCCCACGCCCCAGTCCCGGACCATGATCTCTAACTCGTTGCCGGGGTAGAGGCGGAGCTTCACCTCCACCTTGCCCAGGCTGTCGGGGTAGGCGTGGACGATGGCGTTGGTCACAGCCTCGCTGACGGCGGTCTTCACATCCCCTAACTCGTCCAGGGTGGGGTCCAGCTGGGCGGCGAAGGCGGCGGCAGCCGACCGGGCGAAGCCCTCGTTGGCGGACCGGGAGGGGAAGACC
>CAYNZG010000050.1:0-8499 GCA_964401525.1 uncultured Ruminiclostridium sp. | reverse complement strand
CTGGGCCCGGCCCATCTCCAGCCCTTCCCTGGTGATGTAAGAGTTCAGGGCCATGTTCTGGCTCTTGAAGGGGGCCACCCGGTAGCCGTCCTGCCGGAACACCCGGCAGAGACCGGCGCACAGCAGGCTCTTGCCCGCGTTGGACATGGTCCCCTGGATCATGATGGCCTTAGCCATACAGCACCTCCTTGCAGGCAGCCGCAAGCTGCCGATTCTCGGGCCGGGTCTTCAGGCCCACCCGGAAATAGCCGGGGCCAAGCCCCGGAAAATTGGCGCAGTCCCGCACCAGGATGCCCTGGTCCCGCAAACGGGAGCCAAAGTCCACCGGGCCGGACAGCAGCAGAAAATTCCCGTCGCCGGGATAGACCGTCAGGCCCAGGTCCGCCAGGGTCTGACTCAGCCAAGCCCGTTCCTCCCGGATGAGGGCCAGGGTCTCCGTCTTCCACGCTGGGAGCGCGTCCAACGCCGCCACCCCCGCCTGCTGGGCGGGGACAGAGACGCTCCACTCCGGCCCGAAGGGCCGGATCTGCGCCAGCAGGGCCGGGTCCCCCAGAAGGTACCCCAGCCGCAGACCCGCCATCCCGTAAAACTTCGTAAAGGCCCGCAGGATCAGCAGGGACGGGCAGTCCGCCAACAGGGGCAGCAGGCTCTCGGCCTGGGTGAAGTCCAAAAAGCACTCGTCCACCACCAGCAAGGCCCCCACCGCCTGACAGCGCTGGCTGGCCCGGACCAGCAGGGCCGGGTCCACCAGCCGCCCGGTGGGGTTGTTGGGAGTGCAGAGGAAGACGAGGTCGATCCCGGGGACGATATCATTTAAAAACGCCTCGGTGAGGGCGAAGCCGTTCTCCGCCCGGAGGGGATGGTAGACCATCTCCCCGCCGAAGAGGCGGACCGACCGCTCATACTCCGAAAAGGTGGGGGCCGGGACCAGGGCCTTGCGGGGCTTCCGCCAGGCGCACAGCCGCAGGATCAGGTCCGAGGCACCGCTGCCGCAGAGGATATGATCGGCCCCGATGCCGTGATGCCGGGCCAGGACTGCACGCAGACGGGTGCAGCCCGGGTCCGGGTAGCGGGCGCAGTCCGCCGTCCCCGCCTGCAATGCCTGTCTGACCTGGGGCGGCAGGCCCCAGGGATGGACATTCACGGAAAAATCCAGGCGGATGGTCCCGTCCTCCCAGGATGCACCGCCGTGTTCATAGCGCTCCATACACACACCCCCTGAAGAGCAGGGCCAGCAGCAGCAGCGCCGCCGCCGTTCCGTAGAGCAGCCGATGGGCCCGCAGGATATCCTTCGGCTCGATGGGGCGCAGGTCGTCCCCGATGGTGGGCTTTTCATGGCGCTGGCCAAAGTACCAGGCATCCCCCGCCAGCTGGACCCGGAGGGCCCCGGCCATCACCGCCTCGGTCTGGGCGGAGTTGGGGCTGGCGTGGTTCCGGCGGTCCCGCCGCCAGATCCGCCAGGCTCCCCGGCCATCCAGGCCGCAGAGGAAGCTGACGGCCACCATCACCAGGGCGCAGAGCCGGGAGGGCAGGTAGTTCACAAGGTCGTCCAGCCGGGCCGCGCAGCGGCCGTAATCCAGGTAGCGGTCGTTGCGGTAGCCCACCATGGAGTCCATGGTGTTCACCGCCTTGTACATGCAGCCCAGGACACTGCCCCCCAGCATGAGATAGAACAGCGGGGCGGCCACCCCGTCAGAGGCGTTTTCCGCCACGGTCTCCACGGCGGCCCGGGTGACGCCGCCCTCATCCAGGCGGTCCGTGTCCCGGCCCACGATCATGGAGACGGCCTGTCGGGCCGCGGGCAGGTCGCCCCGGTCCAGGGCGGTGTAGACCGGCAGGCTCTCCACCCGGAGGCTCTTCACCGCCAGGAGCTGCCAGCACAGCAGGGTCTCCACCACCAGGTAGGCCCAGGGAGAGAGCCGCCAGGCCAGGGTCAGCAGGGCCAGAGGCACCAGCCCGCTGACCAGCAGCATCCCCAGGACCAGGAGCCGCCCCGCCAGCCGCTTGTTGGCCATGGGATAGAGCCGCTTCTCCCAGTGGGCGATGAGCCAGCCGTATCCCCGCACGATATGGGGCCAGCCGTGGGGATCCCCCACCAGCAGGTCCAGCAATGATCCCAGCAGCAGGGCCAGGAAGCTATAAAACACCATGGACATCCTCCGTTATCGTTGCAGATAGACAGCCGCCTGGTGGATGAACCGCTGGGCCGGAGTGGGGTCTGCCGGGAAATACAGGTGGGGGAACCCGGCGTAGAGGGCCTCGGTGCCGTGGCCGCAGAGCCAGTTCCGCCGCCCGGAGGGCTTCTCCGCCCGGAAGGCCGTCCCGTTGTCCGTGCTGTCGTAGTAATGGAATTCATGGACCCGCAGGGTCTCCCCCGTCCGGCACAGCAGGCTGTCTGTCTGGGCCGTCAGCTGGGCATAGCCGAACCGCTGGAGCTTCTCCGTGCGGAAGGCCGCTCCGGCCACCGCCCCCACCATGGGCCAGCCGTCCAGGGTCTCGTGGAGGTAGAGGAATCCGCCGCACTCGGCGATGGTGGGCATTCCCCGGGCAATGGCCTCCCCCACCGCCGCCAGCATGGGGCGGTTTTGGGACAGGGCCTCGGCGTACAGCTCCGGGTAGCCCCCGGGCAGGTAAAGCCCCCCGACCCCCTCCGGCAGAGCCGGGTCGGTCAGCGGACTGAAGAAGCGAAGCGCGCAGCCCAGGTCCTCCAGCAGCCGCAGGTTCTCCTCATAGAGGAAGCAGAAGGCCCGGTCCCGGGCCACAGCCACCGGCACCCGGGTCGATGGGGCCGGCGGAGCTTTCGGGGCAGCCAGCGGGCGGGCCTGTCCGGCCAGATCCAGGATCCCGGGCAGGTCCAGGGTCTCCTCCGCCAGACGGCCCAGGGCCGTGAGCTTCTCCTTGATATCGGTGATCTCGTCGGCGGTGACCAGCCCCAGGTGGCGGCTCTCGATGGCTAAGTCCGGCCGACTGGGCAGGTACCCCAGGGGGCGGACCCCCGCCTGGGCGGCGATCTCCCGCAGACCGTGGTAGACCATGGCGGAGACCCCGTTGAAGATCACGCCGCAGATGCCGCTGTCCGGGCGGAAGTTCTGAAAACCCTGGAGGATGGCCCCGGCGGAGGTATACATCCCCTTGGCGTTCACCACCAGGATGACCGGGGTCTCCGTCTGGCGGGCCACGTCATAGGTGCTGGCCCGGCCCTCAGGGCCGATGCCGTCGTAATAGCCCATGACCCCTTCGATGACCGCCAGGCCCCCGGCCCGGGCCAGTTGGCCCCGGAGCTGTTCCCCGGTGCTGAAGTAGGGGTCCAGATTCTCGCTGGCCACCCCCACCGCCTTCCGGTGGAACATGGGGTCGATGTAGTCCGGCCCGCATTTGAAGGCCCGGACGGGCAAGTTCTGTCCGCACAGGGCGGACAGCAGCGACAAGGTCACGGTGGTCTTGCCGCAGCCGGAATTGGTCCCGGCCAGCAGAACGCGTCCTGTCACTGGCTGCCACCTCCACAGAGCAAAAAGATCGGATTCTGGGCCATGAGCAGGTGCAGCCCCCCCGCCGGACGGGTCCGGGCCACGGAGACCTGCACGATCTCCGCCTCCAGCCTGTGGTGGGCAAAGGCCTCCATGGCCCGCTGGACCGTCTCCAGGGCGATGGCACTGACCACCACCCGGGCGGCGGGGTTCTTGCCCAGAACCGCGTCCAGGATGGCCTCCATCTGCCCGCCGCTGCCACCGATGAAGACCGCGTCCAAGGGCGGCAGGTCCGCCACAGCCTCCGGAGCCGTGCCGTGGATGGGGGTCACGTTCCCCACATGGAAGCGGCGGCAGTTGGCCCGGATCAGGTCCACGCCCTCCTGCCCCCGCTCCACGGCATAGACCTGTCCGCGCCATGCGGACAGGGCCATCTCCACCGTCACCGACCCGGTGCCCGCGCCGATGTCGGCGCAGACCGCCTCCGGCCGGAGGGCGAGCTTACTGAGGATCACCGCCCGGACCTCCGCCTTGGTCATGGGGACCTGGCCCCGCAGGAAGGCCTCGTCGGGCAGGCCCGTGGGACAGCGGCTGTCCGGCGCGGGATTCTCCACCAGAAGCACCGTGAGGGAGCCGGTGGTCAGGTCGGCCAGCTCCTCCGCCTGACAGGCGCGGATGCGCTCCGTGGGAAGGCCCAGGTCCTCCCCCACCTGAACGGTCAGGGAGCCGAACCCGGCCTCGGTCAGGGCGCGGCCCAGCTCCGGCAGGTTCCCGCCGGTGAGGACAAAGGTCTCGCCGCTGCGGCGGACGGTCTCCACCAGAGGGGCCTGACGGCCGTGGCAGCTCAGGACCGCCGCCCCCTGCCAGGGCCGCTGCAGCCGAGCGAAGAAGTAGTGCAGGGAGGAGACCCCCGGCACCAGCTCCACCCGGCAGAAGTCCAGAGCCCTGGTCAGGCCCTGGGCCGCGCTGAAAAAGCCCACATCGCCGGAGACCAGCACCGCGATCTCCGCCGCCGCGGTCCCGCGCACCTGCTCCGCCACCTTGGCGGGGGCGTACTCCGCCGCCATGGGCTTGTTCAACCCGGCAAACCCGGCCAGCAGCCGGGGGGCACCCAGCAGCAGCTCCGCCGACCGGAGGGCCGCCATGCCCTCCCCGGTCACGGTGTCCGGCCCCATGCCGATGCCTACGATCCGTACCGTTTTCATCCAAACGCCTCCACGATTTTCTGTTCAATGTCCGCCAGAGAAAGACCCTCCTCCTGGGGACGGGTCAGCAGGGCCACGGTCATGCCGCAGGCCCGGGCGGCCTGGAGCTTCTCCGCAAAGCCCCCGGCCCGGCCGGAGTCCTTGGTCAGCAGGATCTCGGCCCCCGCCGCCCGGAACATGGCCTCGTTCAGCTCCGGGGAAAAGGGCCCCTGCATACAGATGATGTGCCTGGCCGGGACCGCAGCCCGGGCCAGCCGCAGGCTCTCCTCCAGGGGGAGCACCCGCAGCCACAGCCGCTCCTCGGCCCCCTTCACCTGGGCCAGGGCGGCAGCTTCCTTGGCCCCCAGGGTGGAGAAAATGGTCCCCGGGGTCTCGTCCAGCCAGGCGATCAGTTCCGCCATGGTGGGAAAGGCCCGGTCCACCGCCCGGTCCTGGCTCTCCCGCCGGACCCGCCAGCAGGGCAACGCAGCCTCCCGGCAGACCGTACGGATGGTCTGGCTCACGGCGGTGGCATAGGGATGGGTGGCGTCGATGACCACCCGGGGGACCTCCCGCCGGACCAGCTCCGCCATGGCCTCCTGGTTTAACCGTCCGCAGTGGACGGACACCGTACCCGTAGGCTCCAGGAGGGTCTCCCCATACTCCGTGGCCACGCAGACCAGGGCCGGGATCCTCCGGCGGCCCAGCAGCTCCGCCAGCTCCCGGCCCTCGGTGGTGCCACCGAAGAGCAGGACCTCAGCCAAGATCATACCCCCTCGGGGTCACCAGATGCCCGGCGATGACCTGGGTCTGGGCGTTGCCGATGAAGACCGTGGTGAACATATCCACCGCCGTCTCCCGGAGCTGGGCCAGGGTCAGGACGGCCTTCTCCTCTCCCTCCCGGCCGATATTCCGCACGGTGCCGCAGAGGGTCTCCGGCGGCTTGTGGGCCAGCAGGATGTCGCAGGCCCGCCGCAGGTAGTCCGCCCGCTGCTTGCTGGAGGGGTTATACAGGGCGATGCAGAAATCCCCAGCGGCGGCGCAGGCCAGCCGCTTCTCGATGACCGCCCAGGGGGTCAGCAGGTCCGACAGGCTGATGACCGCGAAGTCATGGGTCAGCGGGGCACCCAGCACCGCGGCACCGGCCAGGGCGGCGGTGACCCCGGGGACCACCTCCACCGTCACGCCAGGGTAGTCCGGTGCCAACTCCAGCACCAGCCCGGCCATGCCGTAGACCCCCGCGTCGCCGCTGCACACCACGGCCACGGTCCGGCCCTGCTGGGCCATCTCCAGAGCCGCCCGGCAGCGGTCGGTCTCCCGCTTCATGGGGGTGGTGAAGGTCTCCTTCCCCGGAAACAGGGGGGAGACCAGCGCGATATATTTCGTGTATCCCACCAGGATATCCGCCCGTTCCAGGGCGGCCCGGCAGGCCAGGGTCATGTCCCGGCTCCCGCCGGGGCCCATGCCCACCACATAAACCATAGACATCCTTCGTCCTCCCATCTCAAAAACACACCGTCCCCGGCTCCCAGGCCAGGGCCAGGGTGATGCCGGGGTATTTCGTCTTGCCCCGCAGGAGCGTCCCGTTGGGGCCGCTGCCCAGCCTGGCGCTGCGCTCGCAGACGTTGTCCACGCCGGTGACCTCCCGGACAAAGGCCGAGGGGGTAAAGGCCCCCGGCACCGCCGCCAGCGCCTCAGCGGGATAGGTCACCAAGGGCAGGTCCCGGTCCCGGCAGAAGGCCAGCAGCCCCGGCTCCCGGGCCTTCAGGTCGATGGTGCAGACCTGCCGCACCGCCGCCGGATGGCAGCCGGAGGCCCGCAGGAAATCCGTCACCGCCGCCGCCAGGGCCTCGAAGGGGGTCCCCTTCCGGCAGCCCACCCCTAAGGTGAGCACCGGAGGGATCAGGTGCAGCCCCTCCCCTTCCGGGCTGCGCCAGGAGAGGACGATGTCCCCGTCCCGGTCCGTCGGAGCCAGCTCCGGGGGCCAGAGGCCGCCGATGGGCTGGTCGCCGGAGAGGGTCACGGTCTCCCCGGCCAGGAGCCGCCCGGAGATCTCCTTGATCCGGTGGGGCTCCGCGATGGTCAGCCCCTGAGCCTTGGCCCAGGTATCCACGGCGAAAAGGCCCCGCCGGTCCGTGGCCGTGGTGATCACCGGCGCAGCGCCGATGAGCCCGGCCACCGTCTCCGCCAGCCGGTTGGCCCCGCCCAGGTGGCCGGAGAGGAGGGAGACGGCAAAGGTCCCCGTCTCGTCCACCACCACCACGGCGGGGTCCGCCAGCTTGCTGGTCACATAGGGGGCCACCGCCCGGACGGCGATGCCGCAGGAACCCAGGAAGATCAGGGCCTCCGCCCCGAAGTTCTCCCGGGTCCAGGCATCCAGCCCGCCCTTGGGGCAGCGGACGGCCCGGGCCTGCCAGCCCAGCCCCTCCAGGGCCGCAGCCAGCTTCCCGCCCAGGGCCTCCCCCCGGGCGCTGAAGGACAGCAGCTCGACCCGCTTCACCCCTTCCCCTCCCGGAAGGCCGTGGTGAAGGCCGGGTCATAGAGCTTGGACAGGGCGTAGTCGCTGCCCAAAAAGCCCCCGACGGTGATGAGGGCCAGGTTGTGGATGTCGTTCTCCTCCGCCGCCTGATGGAGGGTGGCCACGGTGCAGCGGACCACCTTCTGGTCCGGCCAGGTGGCCTTGTAGACGATGGCCGCGGGGGTCTCCGGGGCATAGCCCCCGGCCAGCAGCTCCTGCTGCAGGCCCTCGGTCATCCCCGCGCTGAGGAAGATGACCATGGTGGCCCCGTGTGCGGCGAAGGACCGGATGCTCTCCCGCTCCGGCACCGGGGTGCGCCCGGCCATGCGGGTGATGATGACGCTCTGGCTCACCTCGGGCAGGGTGTATTCCGCCCGGAGGGCCGCCGCCGCCCCGCAGAAGCTGGACACGCCGGGGCAGACCTCGTAGGGGATGCCCAGGGCATCCAGCCGGTCCATCTGCTCCCGGATGGCCCCGTAGACCGAGGGATCCCCGGTGTGCAGGCGCACGGTGGTCTGTCCCTTCCCCTCGGCCCCCTCCATGGCTGCGATGACCTCGTCCAGGGTCATGGTGGCGCTGTTGTAGATCCGGCAGTCGGGCCGGGCCTGCTCCAGCAGGGCCGGGTTCACCAGGGAGCCCGCATAAATGATCACGTCCGCCTGGGCCAGCAGTCTGGCCCCCCGCACTGTGATGAGGTCCGGCGCGCCGGACCCGGCGCCCACAAAATGTATCATCTCGTATTCCTCCATATCGAGAGCAGTTGCTCTGCGTTTTCACTTTGACACAGCACCCCGGCCAGCCCTTCGGCCTTGGTGAAGCAGACGAAGCCCACCTTCACGTCCACCGGGACCCGGCGGGTGAGGGTCCGGCCGATCCGTTCCCCCAGGACTGCCATGGTCTGGGTGAGCCGCCCGGCCTGTTTCAGCAGGGCCAGGGCCGCGTCGGTGGTGACGCTGTCCAGCACCGCCCGCAGCAGGTCTGCGTCCGCCCCGGCCTCCAGGGCGCAGGCCGTCAGAGTCTCCATCCGCCCGTCGCCATAGGCCGAGTGGGTGTTCAGGATGCCGATGCCCAGCTTCACCAGCTTGCCGATGTGCCCCACCACCAAGATGGAGCGGATGCCGTGCTCGGCGCAGGCATCCAGGGCCTCCCCCAGGAAGTTGGAGCAGCTCACATGGTCGGTGAGGGCCAGGTGCAGGCTGTGAACGGCGAAGGTCTCCCCGTAGTTGCCGGGGGTCAGCAGGATGGCCCTGGCCCCTGCCGCCGCCCGCTGGCGGACCTCCACCCGGACGGTGTCCGCCAGGGCCTGGTGGCTCATGGGCTCCACGATGCC
>CAYNZG010000049.1:0-8535 GCA_964401525.1 uncultured Ruminiclostridium sp. | reverse complement strand
GAGGCCCGGGGGCCGTTTTTATGAAGGAAGGAAGTCGGTCAAACACCCTGGAACGCACGGCACAGGAAGGTGACGATCTGGCCGCGGGTGCAGGTGTTGGCGGGGTCGAACGTGGTGGCCGAGGTGCCGGTAGTGATGCCCTGCTCCACTGCCCAGGCTACTGCCGAGGCATAGAAGGCATCCGGAAGCACATCGGTAAAGGTCGGACTGCCGTCGACAGCCGTGCCCATCGCCCGGAAGAGGAAGGTCACGCTCTGACCGCGGGTGCAGGTCTGCTCTGCCCCGAAGGTGTCGTCAGACAAGCCCTTGGCGATGCCCTGCTCTAAGGCCCAGGCCACGGCGGCTGCGCAGTAGCTGTCGGCATCCACATCGGCGGGGAGATCCGCCGTGCCCTGGGGCGCGGGAGACCCGGCAGCCCGCCACAGGAAGGTCACGATCTGTCCGCGGGTGCAGGAAACATCCATGCCGAAGGTCGTGCTGGTCAGGCCAGTGGTGATCCCCTTTCCTGCTGCCCACTGGACGGCCCCGGCGCAGTAAGCGTCTGCGGGCACATCGGTAAAGGCGTGAGACGGGACATTCTCATCGGCTGCGCCCTCTCCGGCGCTGTCGTTCCCGCTTCCGCCGTTGCTATTGCCGCTGTTGCTGCCGCCGGGACGGGAACCGTGGCTACCGCCGGAGCTTCCGGTCCCCACGGAGGTGGTAACGAACCGGTCCAGGGGCGGCACGGGAGCGATGGCCGTCTTCCAATACAGGTCCGCCAGAGGATCATCGGAGGCCATAGGGAGCTGCTGGCCGTTGGCCTGGTGACGGCTGGGGCTGGTCACTTTGACCGCACCGTCCACGGCCCGGCCGGGGGCGGCATCCTTGTAGGAAGTAGCCCCCTGGAGGAAGGCTTCCCCGGCGGTGATGGATCCGGTCCCGGCGACTCCGTGGCCACCGTTGCCGAAGAGGACCGTGCCGCCGATGGCGACCACCTTGCCGCTGCCGGTGATGGTGCCGTTGTCCAGCTCAATGGCGGTGCCGCCGTCCGGGTAAAGCAGGGTGTCGCCGCCGCTGCCGCCGTAGACCACCAGCACAGCCTCGTCCGCCAGGCAAAGCCGGCCATCCCGGACCAGCAGGCCGGTCTGGCCCTGGTCCGTGCCGCCAGCATCGTCCCCGGCGATAAAGACCTGGCCCCGCACGGTGACGGTCCCGGTGGCCATGACCACGGCCTCCTGGTTGGAGCGGTCAGTCAGGTCGCCGTTGGCCAGATAGTTGGTGTGAGAATAGATCGCCGCATTTTCCAGGATGGCCCCATCTGCCAGCCGGAGCTGGCCGCAGAGGGAGGCCCCCGTGGTGAAGGCGCCGCCATAGCTGTCGTAGTTCATAGAGAAGGTACCGCCCTTCTCCACCTCCACGATGCCCTGGACCACAGAGTCGGAGAGGGTCAGCTTGCCGCCCTCTTCCACCACCACGCGGACGCTGCTGAGCACATGCAGATTGGTCAGGGTCAGGTCACAGCCTGTGGGAATGTACAGCGTCTGGGGGATCTCGTCCTTCCGGACAGTCTCCCAGGGCAGGTCATAGCCTAAGTAACCATAGGTCCCGCTGATGTGGGAGCCGAACCAGACCTCCAGGTCGGCGGGGACACGAACGCTGTTGTCCTCGCCGTCCACATTGCTGCCGAAATTTTCAATGGCCCAGGGCTCCATGATGTCCCAGGCATACTTGCCGCTGGCATATTGCTTCAGGTTCTCGACCCGGAGCTGGTCTGCCAGGGTCTCCTGACCGGTGTAGACCCGGAAGGGGAGCTGGTTGCTGGTGGCCGTGCGGCCCTGATCGTCGGTGATGGAGACCGAGATCAGATAGTGTCCGGCATCTATGGGGGTGCCGCGCAGCTCCAGCGCACTGCTGTAGGTGGCATAGACCCCCACCATGCCGCTGTTGGCCGTCTCCGCCGTGCCCTTGCTCTCGTCGGGCACGATGCTGACCGCGCACTTGCTGCCCTCCAGCTGGATGGCAGACTGGTGGTCCAACTCCTCCCAGTCGCTGTCGGCAGGGGTCTGGCCCTGCTCCACCAGCGCGCCGTACACGGTGACGGCGCTGTTCTTGCTGCTGGACGCGCCGCCGGTGCTGGCCCCGCTGACTGCGTCATAGCCGGTCTGGCCGGTGATGGCGGCCTCAAAGGACCCGACCAGCTTCACATGGATCTGATAGGGGTCCCCCATGTCGTCGTTCTCCACCAGGGAGGCCTGCCCCTTCTCGTCGATGACCAGCTTGCAGGTCAGGTCCTGGTAGCCCTCGGCGGTGATGACGATCACATCGCCGCTCTTCAGCGCCGGGCGGGCCGCATCAAAGGAAGCCTCCGCAAACAGCAAGGTGGTGTCCGAGATCTTATACTGCTGCCCGGCAGCCAGATAGGTGGTCTGGCTCCAAGCCGCGCCGTTGACCGTCACCCCAGTGATGGCGGGCACATAGGCCTCGTCGGTGGGGACCGTCAGCTCCCAGGTGCTACCGAAGCTGCTTGCCGCAAAACAGACGCTTGCCAGGTCGATGACCCTGTCCTCGGCAGGGGGCACCGGTTCGGTATCACCTTCGTCACCGCCCTCTGCCCCGCCGGTGTTCTCCACCACCTCAGCGGTGTGGTGGGTCTTGTCCAGGGCCAGGGTCAAGTCCTGATAGCCGGCGGCGGAGATCACGCAGGTGGCAGTGTCCCCCTCGAAGCCCTCACCAAGATAGAGGTAGCCATCGTTGGGGCGCACATAGTACATCATATTGTTTCCCACGCCGAAGGAAGAACCGGCTCGTTCATACGCCGTACCGTTGACCGCCACGCCGCTGATCTTCCCGGCCCAGTCCGCAGCCACATAGGTAAACTCCAGCGTGAAGCCCCAGCCAAAGTTACTGCTGCAGGTAAAGGTCGTGGGCGGAGCTTGCTCCTCTGCTGCCAGGGCCGGTGTGACCGCCAGGGCCGCCAGCATGGCCACTGCCAGCAGCAGGGAGGCCCCGCGTTTCCAAACATTGATCATAGGATCCCTCCTGTATCTCTACATTTTGCTCTTCGGCAGAAAACGTTCTTTTTCAGTTAGTTTCCACTAACAGACCAACAAAAAAAGAACTGGCCCCCTGCCAGAAAATTAGCATTCGCTAACCACGGTGCTCTATTGTACGGGCCGATCCGGGCTGTGTCCACTCCAAACGGACATTTCCCCGGGGATGTGTCCGCCGCAGGCCAAATTTCACCGATAAGATGAAAAATTTAACAGATTTTCCCTCTTTTTTGTTGTGAAATGGAAGAAACTGGTGTATAATACTCCCATATCGTGATCAACCTGCGTATCTTTTACAGGAGGCACCCTTATGTCTATCACGGAAACCTTCCCATTGGCCTTCTGGATCCTGGTCGGCGTGGCTTTGCTGGTCAGCTCCATCGGCTTCTATCGCTTCGTCTACTTCATCTCCCTGGGCTACGGCTTCTCCGTGGCTGCCATGGGTCTGGTCCTCATGGGCCTGTTTTGGGACCGTCTCACCATTTTCACCACGGTCCTCTGCATCGTTCTGACCGTTTATGGCCTCCGTCTGGGGTCGTTCCTCTTCCACCGGGAGCGAAAAAGCGCGTCCTACCGCCAAGCCATGGAGCGGGAGGGGCGGGACCGCGCCGCTGTCAAGCTGCTCCCCAAGCTGGGGATCTGGGTGGGCTGCTCCCTGCTGTACACCCTGCAGATCTCCCCCATCTTCTTCCGGCTGCAAAACGGCACCGTGCCGGATGTGCCCGCCTGCTGGGGCCTGACCTTCATGGTGGGCGGTCTGCTGCTGGAAACGGCGGCTGACTATCAAAAGAGCGTGGCCAAGGCCGCAGCCCCTGACCGCTTCTGCAGCACCGGGGTCTTCCGCTTCGTCCGCTGCCCCAACTACCTGGGCGAGTTCCTGTTCTGGACCGGTGTCCTCATCACCGGCCTGCTGGCCATGGATGGCCTGTGGCAGTGGCTGACTGCCCTGCTGGGCTGGGCCTGCATCGTGTGCGTCATGTGCCAGGGCGCGCGGCGGCTGGAGCGTCGTCAGAACAAGCTCTACGGAGAGGATCCCTTCTACCAGGTCTACATCCGGTTCACCCCCATCCTCATCCCTGTGCTCCCCCTGTACTCCATGGAGCACCACAAGATCCGCCGGGAGCTCCTCTGAACACAAACATAAGACCCGCTGTGTCCCCTTTCCGGGACACAGCGGGCCTTTTCTTCGTTAAAAATTTATCTTGGTCTCTCTTATGTTTCCGCGCGATCCGGGGCGTTGGGCGCGGGATTGACATGGACCATGATGTGCTTGATCTGGGGGAAGGCCGTCTCGATGGCATCGTGGACCTGCTCGGCCACGGCGTGGGCCTCCCAAAGGGTCCGGTCCCCGGAGACAGCGATCTCCATGTCCACATAGATCACGCTGCCGAAGACCCGGGTCTGGAGCAGGTCCAGCCCCAAGACCCCTTCCTGGGCCAGAGCGCACTGCCCCAGGGCCGTCTCGGTCTCCTGGTCGCAGGCGTGGTCCACCATCCGGTCGATGGCATCCTTGAAAATGTCATAGGCCGCCTTCAGGATGAACAGGCAGATGACCGCGCTGGCGATGGGGTCCAGCAGGGGGACCCCCAGCCGGGCCCCGGCAATGCCCACCAAAGCCCCCACGGAGGAGAGGGCATCGCTGCGGTGGTGCCAGGCATCCGCCATGAGGGCGGGGGACTGGATGCGGGCGGCGTGGAGCTTGGTGTACCAGAACATGGCCTCCTTGGAGACGATGGACACGATGGCCGCTGCCAAAGCGATGGCTCCGGGGGCCGCCAGGTCCTCCGCCTGACCGGAGAAGATGGTCTCCAGCGCCCCGGCACCGATGACCAGACCCACCAGGAAGAGGAGCATGGACAGCAGGATGGCCGCCACGCACTCGAACCGCTCGTGGCCGTAGGGGTGCTCCTTGTCGGGTTTCCGCCCGGCGATGCGCACGCCCACGATGACGATGATGCTGCTGAACACATCGGAGGCCGAGTGGACCGCGTCACTGATCATGGCGCTGGACCGGCCGACGATGCCGGCGAAGAGCTTGAAGGCCGACAGGATGAGGTTGCCGACGATGCTCACCAGGGCGACCCGGGTGGCAGTGGCTTGGAATTGGTCTTGTTGGGTCATAAAGGGGTCCCTCCTTTGGAAAATGAACGCTGTGTCACGCGCAGTTTTTGGACCCAGGGTAAAAAAATACCCCCGTGGTCCCAGTAATCGCAACTACTGTCCCGCGGATGGTCATCCACTGCCACATCTCTGTGACCCGGCCCCAGGGAGGTCCCCGGCCTGTTCAGTTTGTGCTTTTTGTACTGTAGCAAAAGGCAGCGCAAAGAGCGTATTCGTATGATACCAAAATTTTATGCCGCTGTCAACGAGATCGTTCCCCCGCCGCTTTACAGCAGGAAAGATAACCAGTATAATAGGAATCAAAATCAACCAAAGGAGGCCACCGTTATGATCGACGAGATCCTGGCTTACAACAAGAAGTTCGTAGAGGAAAAGCAGTACGAAAAGTACGCCACCAGCAAGTATCCCGACAAAAAGATCGCCATCCTCACCTGCATGGACACCCGTCTGGTGGAGCTGCTCCCCGCCGCCCTGGGGCTGCGCAACGGCGATGTGAAGATCATCAAGAACGCCGGCGGCGTGGTGAACACCCCCTTCGGCTCCGTCATCCGCTCCCTGCTGGTGGCCATCGTGGAGCTGGGCGTGGAGGAGATCATGGTCATCGGCCACACCGACTGCGGGGTCCGCCACATCGACAGCCAGATGATGATCTCCCACATGAAGGCCCGGGGCATCACCCAGGAGTCCATCGACCTCATGAAATACTGCGGCGTGGACTTCGACCAGTGGCTGGCCGGGTTCGACACCGAGGAGCAGTCCGTCCGGGACACCGTGGAGACCATCCGCAACCACCCCCTCATCCCCCACGACATCCGGCTGGGCGGCTACGTCATCGACACCCTCACCGGGGAGCTGACGGTGGTCTGTTAAGAAATAAAATTTTCCCGCCTGTACCACCCGTACACCTGCTGCCACCCCTTCACTGACGTGCTCCAGGCCCTCCGGGCCGGGCTGATCCAGGGCGAGAGTGGCACCAGGCTGGTGCCCCAGGGCACCGCCACCCGCGCCGAACTGGCCCAGATCTTCGTAAACCTGCTGGATCGATAAAAATGCTTACGGAAAAGGCTCCCTCGTGAGAGGGAGCCTTTTTGATGGGTAAGTGGGCGATACCCTCCGCGTGAGACGGTGCCTCCGGCAAGGCCCCATTTTCTCCGGAGAAAATGGGGGAAAAGAGTGCCGGGGCTCCGCTCCCGGACCCCGGGGAAGGGTCGTGATAGCCTGCCGGGGAGGGCCGCTTTTGTCCTGCGGTTTTGGTCCTGTTGTCGATGGGCTGTCCATGGCGCGCCCACCGGCTGGGTGCGCGGGAACGTAGGTGGAGGACTGCAAAGGAAAAAGGTCCCACGGCTACAAAAATGCCCCCTTGGCGCGGGTCTGCGCCAAGGGGGCATTGCGTATCTTGCTTATTCTGCTGCGTCCTCGCCGTCAGCAGCGGCGTCGCCGTCCTCAGGGGCTGCGGCATCGTCGGAAGCAGCGTCCTCTGCGGGTGCGTCTTCCTCAGTGGAGGCATCCTCCTGGTCCTGGGTGTCAGCGTCGTCACCGGTGGAGGCATCCTCTTCCTCAGTGGGCTCCACGGTGTCGCGGTAAGCCAGCAGGGCCTCGTAGAAGGCCTCGGTGGTCATGTCGTCATAGACCTCGGTGGTCTCCACCGTGGCCTCGTCCACCCACTGCTGGACCTGCGCGTCCATCTGTTCCTCCTGCCAGCCCTCCTGGACCTGGGCAGAAGCGGCGGGGTCCAGACGCAGGATGATGTGGTAGCCGTAGTCGCTCTCCACGATGCCGCTGACCTGGCCGAACTCCAGGGCGCGGGTGGCGCTCTCGAACTCCTCCACCATCTGACCAGCGGAGAAGACATAGCCGTCGGGGTTGGACTCCAGGCCGGTGTCCTCGCTGTTGGCCTTCATGAGCTCGTCGAACTTGGCGTTCAGCTCCTCCTGGTCCTCGATGCCGTTGAGCTGGGCCACCAAATCCTCAGCCTGAGCCTTCTTGGCGGCGGCATCCTCCTCGGAGAGGGCCTCGCCGGTGGCAGCGTCCTTGGTCATGAGCAGGATGTGCTTGGCGTAGAGCAGGTCGTTGTCCTCGGCATACTGGGCCAGGTCCTCCTGGGTGGCAGCCTTCTCGCCGCCCTCCTTGAAGAGACCCTCGCTCATGTGGTTGTAGAGCACGCCCACAGAGCTGAGCCGCTCCATGCCCTCGTCGGTGATGAGCATGGTCTTCAGCCAGGTGGTGTATTCCTCATCGCCGCCCAGCTGCTCCTTGGCGGAGTCCAGGTCGGCCTGATAGTCAGCCTTGTCCTCTTCGGTCATGGTGTAGCCCTTCTCCTGGGCCTGGCTGGACACGATGCTGTACAGAACGGCGGTCTCCTTGGACTTCTCCTTCACATACTCATCCATGGTGACCTCGCCCATGGGGGAGGTCCAATCCAGCTCGGCTCCCATCTGGGTGTAGTAGCTGGCCACATAGTCGGCGTTCTGAGCCATCCAGAAGAAGAAGTCTTCGGCGGTCACATCGGCACCATTGACGGTCATGACGACGGTGTCCTTGGTGTAGCCCTTGTCAGAAAAGGCTTCCTTGATTGGGTCAGTCTCGCCGCCGCAGCCGGTGAGCAGACCGGCGGTCATGACCAGAGCCAGGGCGGTGCCCATCGCTCTGCGCAGGATATTTTTCATGTTCGTATCTCCTTTTGGCCGGGGAGGAAAGCCCTCCGCCGGCGACTTTGTTTGGGTATTTTCCATAGTGGAATATTTTAGCACGGTTTTTCCCCGCTGGCAACCAATTTTCCCCGGGCGCATCCATTGTTTAAGGTTTGTTAAAGATTCTTTTCTTTTTTCGGAAAAATCCGTGAAAAACAGATGCAAAACCCCTGCTCATTTGCTATAATGGGGATCGTGGAAGTGTGCCCTGCTTCTCCGGCAGGGCCCGATAACGGAAAATTTATGAACGAGAGGGATGTTTACGATGATTTCTCATGGCAAGGATCTGAAGATCTTCTGCGGCAACTCCAACCGCAACCTGGCCAACGCCATCTGCAAGGAGCTGCGCCTGCCCCTGGGCAACTCCGAATGTAAAAACTTCGCTGACGGCGAGTGCTCCGTCTCCATTTACGAGACCGTCCGCGGCTCCGATGTGTTCATCATCCAGTCCACCTGCTCCCCGGTCAACGACAACCTCATGGAGCTGCTGGTGATGATCGACGCTCTGAAGCGCGCCTCCGCCGGCCGGATCACCGCCGTGATCCCCTACTTCGGCTACGCTCGTCAGGACCGCAAGGCCAAGCCCCGCGATCCCATCTCCGCCAAGCTGGTGGCCAACATGCTCACCACCGCCGGCGCAGACCGCGTGCTGACCATGGACCTGCACGCCGCCCAGATCCAGGGCTTCTTCGATA
>CAYNZG010000048.1:0-8617 GCA_964401525.1 uncultured Ruminiclostridium sp. | reverse complement strand
GTCCTGGCCATCATCGGCTCCTCCGGCAGCGGCAAGACGACCCTCCTGCGGTGCCTGAACTTTTTGGAGACCCCGGACACCGGTAGCATCTCCGTCAAGGAGGAGGTTCTCTTTGACGCAGCCGACCCGGCCACCAAGCGAGAGAACGAGATCCGCCGGAAGCGGCTCCACTTCGGCCTGGTCTTCCAGGATTTCAACCTCTTCCCCCAGTACACCGCCCTGGAAAACGTGACCCTGGCCCGGGAGCTTATGGCCAAGAGCGAAAAGACCGGGGAAAAGGTAGCTGACATCCGCAGGGAAGGGGAGCAGCTGTTGGAGATGATGGGCCTGCGGGACCGCATGGGCAACTACCCCCATCAGCTCTCCGGCGGTCAGAAGCAGCGTGTGGCCATCGCCCGGGCCCTGGCCATGAAGCCGGACATCCTCTGCTTCGACGAGCCCACCTCGGCCCTGGACCCGGAGCTCACCGGAGAGGTCCTGAAGGTCATCCGCGGCCTGGCAGAGCAGCACCGGACCATGATCATCGTCACCCACGAGATGGAGTTCGCCCGGGACGTGGCCGACAAGGTCATGTTCATGGACGGCGGCGTGGTGGTGGAGGAAGGCTCCCCCGCCGAGGTCTTCGGCAACCCCAAGCATCCCCGCACCCGCCAGTTCCTGGACAAGTTCAGCGGTTAAACGACCGTTTCCCCCTCCGCAGACCCTGTGGTCTGCGGAGGATTTCTTGTTTTTCCGCGGGTCTGCCGGATCTACCGAAGAAATATGACAAGATTTTGCAGAATCTTTACAAAATGGATGTTTTCACGGGACACGAGATATGATATAATGACTTGAAATGTGGAATGATCCATTCCCGTGCCGCGCTTTTTGCGGGATGGGGTAGGAGGATGAATTTTTATGAGATACGACGATTTTGACGAATACAGCAACCGCTCCTCCCGGAGCAGTTCGCGGAGCTCTGACCGCCGCTCTTCCGGGAACCGGAGCTATCGCAGCGACCGGGACTACGACCGCAGCTATCGCAGCTACGACCGGGACCGTGACTGGGACTATGACTATGACCGCAGCTATGACCGGGACTACCGCAGCTCCGACCGCTACAGCACCCGTCAAAGCTATTTTGACGACTTTGACCGCTCTGACTGGGAGCGCACCGCCCCCAACTGGGACGACCGCAGCGGCGCACGGAAGAAGCCCAGCGGCAGCTCCCGCTCCGGCCGTTCCTCTTCTTACCAGGGCGGCGGTCGCAGCGGCGCAGAGCACCGCAGTGCTTATGACAACCGCAGCCGGAGCAGCTCCGGCTCCCGCAGCGGGTCCGGCCGCGACCGTGACCGGGATAGAGAGCGGGACCGCGACCGTCGGCGTTCCTCTTCTTCTGACCGTGACCGCCGCCGCAGCGCTCCGCCTCAGAAGCAGAAGCGGAGCCTCCCGGTGATCCCCATCGTGCTGGGCCTGGTCTTCATCGTGCTGGCAGCCCTCATCATCAAGTCCTTCGTGGGCGGCGGCAGCAACAGCGCCTATGAGATCGAGCTGGAGTCCCAGACCATCGTCACTGGCGAGACTATGACTGCTTCCATCTCCGGCCTGTCCGAGACGGAGGAGTATGACATCGTCTGGGCCAGCAGCGAGAACAACGTGGTTTCCGTGGAGGGCGATGGCAAGACCTGCACCCTCACGGCCAAGAAGGAAGGGTCCACCACCATCGCAGCGACCATCAACGGAGAGGACACCATCCAGAAGACCGTCATGGTGGTGGATGTGGCCCCCGGCGTGCTGGGCATCAAGCTGGGCCAGGAGGCTGTGGAGATCAAGTCCGGCGATACTTACTCCGTCCAGGCCACTGTGCAGATGGAGTCTGACAACATGAAGAGCGCCAAGATCACCTGGACCACCAGCGATTCCTCGGTGGCCCGCGTGGACGAGAACGGCGTCATCACCGGCCGGGACGTGGGCTCTGCCATTATCAAGGCCACTGCCGGTGAGAAGACGGCAGAGATCGTCGTCACCGTGGTGGAGAACCCCGACGCGTCGGATCATGACGAGAGCCAGAACACCGGTAACGAACCGGAGGAAGGAGCCGTCGCGCCTGAGACCGGGGAGGGCACCGGCGACGGTAGCGCCAACGCAGACGCCAACACCACCGGTGGTGAGGGCGAAGGCACTGCCACCGGCGACCAGGGCGTAGGCGGCGAGGCTGACGACGCTGCTGCGGCAGAATAAGAAACTAAAAAAGGACGGGGTCACCCGTCCTTTTTTCTATGGGAAAAACGGCTGCCTTTTGGGCAGCCGTTTTTGCTTTGGGCAGTCCTGTGCTCACTGCCGGAAGAAGCCGACGTGGGGGTTCAGCAGGTCGAAGGTCACGATACCGATGAGTACCAGCATCAGGCAGCAGCAGCAGATGAAGAGGCGGTGCAGCCACTTCTCCTTGTTCTCCAGCATGCTCTCGTAGAGCTGGATCAGCTCGTTGCTGGCCAGCTTCTTTTCCTGGAGAGGGGTGGCTTCCTTGATGCCAACCAGCTCATCCAGGGAGCCGTCCATGGCCATGACGATGTCGCAGACCGTCTGGAAGCTGGGGTTGTCGGTCTGGCCGGACATGATGCGGTTGATGGTACCGATGGGAACGCCGGAAAGGTCGGAGACCTGCTGATTCGTGAGTTTTCGCAGGTCTTTCAAGTGTTTTAGCTGAGTAGAAATCATGATTTATCACCTGTGATAATGGATTTTATCAAAAATGAGTCCCCCTCGACAGGGGTGTGAACATCTGACATTGACGAAAAATGTGAAATCGGCTACGATAGCCCCACAGACAGAGAGGCGCGAGATCACAGCGCGCTGACACATAGTTACTCAATATTCTAACATTTTTTGCCTGTTTCTGTAAAGAGATATTTTTGGAAAAGGAGGTAATCTTGCTATGACAAACTGGTATCGTTGTCAGGTCGGCAGCATGGCCGTAGCAGGAAACCTGGCTCTGGAGGATCGCTCCGCTGTGCAGTATCAGCTCGTTTGCAGCCAGTTCAAGGCAGATGACGATCAGATCTATCTGACCTATGGTCTGCAGTGTATGGAGCGCTGCATGGGGACCTGGGTCCAACTGGACCTGCTGGAGGATATCTCCGTTGATCGCGATTATGTTCTCGCTCTGGCCGAACGGTTCACCCAATTACAGCTGTCCCCCCTGCACTTCCGGGACGCTGTGTTGGACAGTGTGAGTGCATGACTATATGAAGTGTGTGTGAAAGCAAAAAGGACTTGCCGCAGGCGAGTCCTTTTTGCTTTTCTTTTTGCCGCCCTCCTTCTGCCTTTTTTGAAGGGGAGTGGCGGTATAATGGCGGCAGCGATGGGGGAGGCCCGGGCAGGAGGGAGACCATGACGGTCCTTTACGTAGATCAGTATCTCGCGCTCAACTTCGCAGTGGACTACCTACTGCTGGCCTGCGCCGGGAAGCTGACCGGCGATGGTATCCACCGCCGCCGATGGGCGCTGGCCGGTGCGCTGGGGACAGCCTATGCGGGGCTGGCGCTGCTGCCGCCCTGGGGGTTTTTGGAGCATCCCTTCTGCAAGGGTGGGGCAGCGGTGCTCATGATGCTGGTGGCCTTTGGTCGGTCCCGCAGGCTCCTCCGACCGGTGGTTTGTTCCTGGTCCTGTCCTGCGCCTTCGGCGGCGGGCTGCTCCTGCTGGCGATGGCTCGCGGACAGGGGCCGGGACCGATGGGGGTGCTGGCCGCGCCGGGGCTGGGGATGCGTGGCATCCTGGTGGCGGCGGCCGTTGGGTACGGCGGTCTGTCCCTGCTCCTGCGGGAGCAGTTCACCCACACCCGCACCGCAGGGGAGCTGGAGGAGCTGCGGCTCACCCATCGGGGACGGGAGGTCACCCTCCTGGCCTTGCGGGACACCGGCAACACCCTGCGGGATCCCCTCACCGGTCACCCGGTGCTGGTGGTGGAGGGGGAGAAGCTCCGGGACCTGGTGCCGGAGCTGGCCCTGGACCGGGCCAGTCTGTCCGACCCGGCGGCGTTGCTGCGAAGGGGCTGGGCCACCGATCTGGGGCTCCAGCTCCTGCCCTATCGGGCGGTGGGGGTGGAGTGCGGTCTGCTGCTGGCCCTGCGGCTGGACCGGGTGGAATGGGCCCGGGGCGGCTGCCGCCATTGCCTGACGGCGTTGTCCCCCACGCCGGTCTCCGACGGCGGCGGCTACTGCGCGCTCCTGGGCGGAGAAAGATAACGGATATGGATCAGGGAGGCGGATATTGTGAAGGGTAGCTGGCGGGAATGGTTCCGGGCCTTGCGGCTCCGGGGCATCCGAATGGGGCTGTGGCAGCCCGGCAAGGTCATGTACATCGGGGGGAGCGATGTGCTCCCCCCGCCATTGAAGCGGGAGGAGGAGAGGGAACTGGTCACCCGGCTGGCGGCGGGGGACCAGAGTGCCTCCGGCCCCCTCATCGAGCACAACCTGCGTCTGGTGGTCTACATCGCCCGACGCTTTGAAAGCTCTGGGGTGGGCATCGAGGATCTGATCTCCATCGGTACCATCGGCCTGATCAAGGCTGTGGGGACCTTTCAACCATCCAAGAACATCAAATTAGCCACCTATGCGTCCCGCTGCATCGAAAATGAGATCCTGATGCACCTGCGGAAAACGGCTGTGCTGAAAAGTGAGGTCCCCTTTGACGAGCCCCTGAGCACCGATTGGAACGGGAACGAGCTTCACCTGTCGGACATCCTGGGCACCGAGAGCGACCTGGTCATCCGCCCCATGGAGGAGGATGCCGACCGGCAGATGTTGGCCGATGCCCTGTGCAAGCTGGAGACCCGGGAGCGGGAGATCATCACCCTGCGGTTCGGCCTGGGCGGCGGCCGGGAGCACACCCAGAAGGAGGTGGCCGAACGGATGGGCATCTCCCAGTCCTATATCTCCCGGCTGGAAAAGCGGATCATCTCCCGGCTGAAGCGGGAGATCTTGAAGGTGACGGAGGCCATCTGACCGGTCACTACCTATTAAATCAAAATAAGACGCGAGACAGACCCGATGTGGGTCTGTCTCGCGTTTTGTGCGCTCACAGGCTGCTGCCTTCGATGGTGATGTTGTTGGTGCCGTTTTCCTCGAATTCGGTGATATAGTCTTCGATCCGCTGGTTCAGCTCGGCGTAGTTGCTGGCGTCGATGGGAACATCGTTCATGTCCCGCCGGGCCAGGTCTTCGGCCAGGATGTCGAAGAAGACATTGTTCTCATATTCCATGATGGCCTCGTGGATGCCGCCTTCCACGAAGGCCCGGGAGGGGATGGTCTCCCCCTGGTAGGTCTCGGCCAGGATGTCCATGCCCTCCTTGCGGGCCTTTTCAAAGAGCAGGCTCTCCACGTGATCGTAGTCCTGGAAGCGGTCCTCGCCCCGGGTGGAGTTGAGGATCCAGTTGCCGATGTACGCCATATCCAGCAGACGGCGAAATTCTTTTTTGGTCAGTTCCAGCTGCATACCATGACCTCCTCGCTGTGGGTCTTGTGTCGTCTCATAGTATTGTAAGCGGGACCGGGGAAAAAGTTGCCCCGGCTAAGTATCACATTATTATAAGGTGGTTTCCTGGAAAAGTCAAAGATTTCTTGCGGTCTCCCCGGGTCCGGGTGAAATTGCCTGTGGAAAGAGGGGGTGCAGACTGGAAAGAGAATTGACCTAAGAAAATTTCCATGTTACACTATATTTGATTCTGCAACTGGATCCGGCACATTTGTGTTTCGAGATAGGAGGAGGCAACGATATGAAAACAGATATGCACACGCTGGAAGTCGCTGCGGCCAAGGGGCGGCTTCTGGGCCTGGACATGGTGTATCACTGTGCATCCGGCCATCTGGGCGGTTCTTTTTCCGCCATGGATATCCTGACCGTTTTGTATTTTGAAGTGATGAACGTGGATCCTGCCGATCCCGCTGACCCCGATCGGGATCGGTTCGTCCTGTCCAAGGGTCACTGCACCCCCGCCCTGTACCCCATCCTGGCACAGCGCGGCTTCTTCCCCGAGGAGGACCTGAAGCTCTTCCGCAGCATTGACGGCCACCTGTCCGGCCACGCGGAAATGCGCCATGTGAAGGGCGTGGATATGTCCACCGGCTCTCTGGGTCAGGGCATCTCCGCTGCCGTGGGCATGGCCCTGGCCGGGAAGATGGACAAGAAGGACTACCGCGTCTATTCCATCCTGGGCGATGGTGAGATCGAGGAGGGCCAGGTCTGGGAGGCCTTCATGAGCGCCGCCAAGTACGGCCTGGACAACCTCTGCGCCGTCATCGACGTGAACGGCCTGCAGATCGACGGCAAGACCGCCGACGTGATGCCCACCGAGCCCCTGGACAAGAAGATGGCTGCCTTTGGCTGGAACGTCATCCAGGCAGACGGTCACGACCTGACCGCCCTGGCAGATGCCTTTGCACAGGCCAAGACCAACAAGGGCGCACCCACGGTGATCCTGGCCAAGACCGTCAAGGGCAAGGGGGTCTCCTTCATGGAGAACGATCCCGGCTGGCACGGCAAGGCTCCCAACGCAGAGCAGTATGAACAGGCCCGGGGCGAGCTGGCAGCCGCTTTGGCAGAGAAGGAGGGCAAGTAACATGGCTGAAAAAATCGCGACGCGTGCCGCTTACGGCAAGGCACTGGTGGAACTGGCTGATCAGGAACCGGACCTGGTGGTCCTGGACGCAGACCTGTCCGGCTCTACCATGACCAAGGAGTTCAGCAAGGCCCATCCCGACCGTTTCTTCAACATGGGCATCGCCGAGGCCAACATGGTCGGCGTGGCCGCCGGTCTGGCTGCCTGCGGCAAGAAGCCCTTTGTGAACTCTTTTGCTATGTTCTCCGCCGGCCGCGCCTGGGAGCAGGTCCGCAACAGTGTGGCTTATCCCGGCCTGAACGTCAAGGTCATCGGCTCCCACGGCGGTCTGTCCGTGGGTGAGGACGGTGCGACCCACCAGTGCATCGAGGATCTGGCCATCATGCGCACCATCCCCAACATGACCGTGCTGTGCCCCTGCGACGGCAATGAGATGCGCCAGGCCGTGAAGGCTCTGGTGGACTATGACGGCCCTGCTTATATGCGTCTGGGCCGCCTGGCTGTGGAGACCGTCACCGATTCCCTGGAGGGCTACTCCTTCCAGATCGGCAAGGGCGTTCTGGTCCGGGACGGCGCGGATGTCACTGTGGTGGCCGTGGGCATGAATGTCCAGATGGCCCTGCAGGCCGCCGAGATCCTGGCCGAGGAGGACATCTCCGTTCGGGTCATCGATATGCACACCATCAAGCCTCTGGATGAGGAGATCCTGCTGGCCGCTGCCCGGGAGACCGGCTGCATCGTCACCAGTGAGGAGGGCAACATCGTGGGTGGTCTGGGCAGCGCTGTGTCCGAGTACCTGTCCAAGGCCTGCCCCGTCCCCGTCATCCGCCACGGCGTGGAGGACGAGTTCGGCCGCTCCGGCGCTGCGCAGAAGGTCCTGGAGGCCTATGCCATCACCGCCGAAGGCATCGCCGAGAAGGTCCGGGAGGCTGTGATCATCAAGAAGTCCCTGTCCATCTGACAGGAAACGATACGGCTCAAAGGGAGCACTGTGCCTAGCACAGTGCTCCCTTTGCTGTCTGCGGGGCAAAACGGGCCGGAGAAGGGTAGGGGGGACAGGCGGTTTTTCCAAAAGGATATTTTTGGAAAAGGTAAGATTTGGGTAAACTTACAAAACTTATCTCATTTGCATATAAAATCTAAAAAGATGCCGTTTTAGCCTTGAATTTTTTTCCAATAAAGCTTAAAATAGCCCTTGAGAAGAGGAACCCGTCAGGCTCCGCTCTCCCGCGCATCTTCAGTTCCCATGGACCGGCGCGGTGGGACGGACAAGACGATCTGGAGAAGCCTGCCCTTGGGGCAGGGGCCGAAGGGGCAAGACACCGTCGAGACTCTCAGGCAAAAGGACAGATGGCAGGATGGATACCCCAGCAAACAGATCCGGTTTTTTGTGCTTTTGAACGGAGCGGCGCGTGTATTGTGGCCACTCCGTTTTTGTTTTGCGTGCGGGTGCTCATCTTGAGAGAATCATGGGAAAAAAGGAGAGATTATGTATGGCAATCATTGAAAGCATCAATAATTCCATCAATGGCATCGTTTGGGGGCCCCCCATGCTGATCCTGCTGGTGGGCGTCGGCATCCTGATGACCATCCGCACCGCCGGCGTGCAGTTCCGTAAGTTCGGCTACGCCATGAAGAACACCCTGGGCAAGGTCTTTACCAAGACCGAGGCCGCCGAGGGCGAGATCACCCCCTTCCAGGCCATGTCCACCGCGCTGGCGGGCACCGTCGGCACCGGCAACATTGCCGGTATCACTGCCGCTGTCACCCTGGGCGGCCCTGGCTCCATCTTCTGGCTGTGGGCCACTGCTCTGGTGGGTATGTGTACGAAGTATTCCGAGGTCCTGCTGGCCGTCAAGTTCCGTGAAAAGAACGAGCTGGGCGACTGGGTCGGCGGCCCCATGTATTATATCCAGAAGGGTCTGGGCAAGAACTGGAAGTGGCTGAGTGTCCTCTTCTGCATCTTCGCCGCCCTGGCTGCCTTCGGCATCGGCAACGCCGTGCAGGTGGGCAACATCACCT
>CAYNZG010000047.1:0-8704 GCA_964401525.1 uncultured Ruminiclostridium sp. | reverse complement strand
TGACCATTTCGGCAATGACCTGCGTTTCCTCAAGCTGACGCTCTATCTCGGCATCCAGGGCGGCAAAGTCTGTCAGGCATTTTCGTGCCAACTCGCAATCGGCAATGGTCTGGGTGCGGTTCTGCATCAATTGATTATAGGCTTGGATGAACTATGAGGCTGCGTAGCTTGTTTCCTTTATTGTATTCAATTCTTAAAAGCTGCTATGATGAGAGAGATAGCCGCAAAGAAGCTGAAACACTGTCACAGGTTTTGGAGTACACAGACAGTCGGACGGGAGAAAAGAAATGCCTTGTCATGCGTGACTCTGTATTTGTCAACTGGCGAACGGGCGAACCTGCGAAAAACAGTTCCTATGACACACATCTTTACAAGTTGTGTGATGAAGCCGGAATAAAACGCTTTTGTATGCACGCATTACGTCATACTTATGCGACACGCGCGATTGGGCGCGGCATACAACCGAAAGTCTTGCAGCAGCTATTAGGACACGCAAGCATTAAAACAACAATGGACAGATATGTTCATGTTACGGACGAATCACTGGTAAATGCAATACGCCAGTTTGAAAAGGCTACGCCCGCCAGTTAAGAAAAAAGGGCGCAGACAAAATATAGAGAAAGGCAGAAACCTTTGAAAACAAAGGATTTCTGGACAGGTAAAAATAAAAATGAAATTAGGTATCGTCATCCTTCCGTGGCGCCGCAATTGGTCTGAACGGCCCTGAGTTCTGCCGTACCCAAAACAGTCGGCCTATAAAAAGATCGGAGCAGCAGGACGGATCCTGCTGCCCGGTGACCATATTCAGTTGAGTATAAGCAGGAACAAGAATAGCATCCATGGGAACTTCCAGCAAGGCACTCAGTGCATACAGGTTATCAACAGTCGGAAGGCTTTTGCCCTTCTGCCACTTGTAGATCGCCTGGGGCTCTGCAAAGCCAAAGTAGATCTACAGATCCCGGACGGACAAGCCCTTTTCCTTTCGCAGGCGCAGGATGTTGTCTCCTGTTGCGGCAAGGTCGATCACCGGGAATTTGATCTGGTGCATACCATCGCCTCCTTTGCGTTTTTACCAGAGGAATAATGCAGAATATCGGATCGTTTGCAAAAAGTCAAGTGGAAAAGTATACGATCGAGCAAGATTCAGGCGTGAAGCCCGTTCCCTTGTCCGCAGCGGCAGCGAGGAGGGCTAACCGTGCGTGTATGCTCTGTTCCGTTTATAATGTGTAAAATTCGCCCCGATCAACGATCCCGAATGTGACAACATTCGGGATTTTCTTTTTCTCAGTTTTCTGGTATGATGATGGTGTCCCCCGTTTTCTGTATATTAAATAAAGTGAAAAGGTGCGGATCCCTATGGCATGGAAAAATCGCGTCAAGATTACCGTGCTGAAAAAGACCTGGCAGGAGGACCTGGCCAGGCCTACCTCTCTGACCCTGCCGTAGGTCCCTGCGCCCTCTTCCAGGAGGGGCAGGAATTCCTCGTCACCAAGGAGAACTACCTGACCATGCTGGACGGGCAATGCTGCGCCGAAGCCTGGCACGCCATCAGCCATTATGTCTATGCGGCCCTCCAGGGCGGCTCCGTGATGCACGGCTGGACCAACGACGAGAAAGTGATGATCACCTGCTGCAATGACGGAACGCGCCCAGTAATTTTTAAGATCTAGCGTCTAAATGACTGATTTATACAACCAAATGCAGGAAGTCTGTCAAAAATTGTCTATTATCTTCCGACCAAATGATTGACAAGTCACCTAACAAGGCGTACAATAAGCCTATGAGAAAGAGAGGTAACTCTTCTTCCTGTGCAATCCCAACTCATAACGGAGGTAAGGACATGAAATATTCCAGCAAGATCGAAAAATGTGGTCTGTCCCCCATGCGTAAGTTCCACCCCTTTGCCGTGGCAGCGCAAGCCAAAGGCCGCAACATCTATCACCTGAATATCGGCCAGCCCGATGTGGAGACCCCCAAGGCCTTCTTCGACGCGGTGAAGAACTTCGAGCAGCCCGTTCTGGAGTACGCGGCCTCTGCCGGTGTCCCCGCCCTGATCGATGCGATCCAGAAGTATTACGCTGACCTGAACATGCACTTCGAGAAGGACGACATCCTCGTCACCAACGGCGGCTCTGAGGCCCTGCAGATCGTCCTGTGCACCCTGCTGGACGAAGGCGACGAGATCCTCATCCCCGAGCCCTATTACCCCAACTACAACACCATGGTGGACCTCACCGGTGCCACCATCAAGCCCATCACCACCACCCCCGAGGAGGGCTATCGCTATGCCGACCGGGCCAAGGTGGAGGCCTGCATCACCGACAAGACCCGCGCCATCATGATCACCAACCCCGGCAACCCCACCGGCGTGGTCCTCACCCCCGAGGAGCAGCGGCTGATGGTGGATATCGCCAAGGAGCACGATCTGTTCATCATCGGCGACGAGGCCTATCGTGAGTTCGTCTACGGCGGCGAGCCTCTGCAGTCCCTGGGTGAATACGACGATGCCCCCGAGAACATCATCATCCTGGACACCGTGTCCAAGCGGTTCTCCGCCTGCGGCGCGCGCGTGGGCTGCATCATCTCCCGGAACAAGACCCTCATGAGCCACTGCATGAAGATGTGCCAGTCCCGCCTGAGCGTGGCCACCCTGGACCAGATCGGCTCCGCCGCCCTGTACAGCGTGGGCCCCGAATACTTCGCCGCCGTCCGCGACGAGTACAAGAAGCGCCGGGACACCTGCGTGGAAAAGCTGGAAAAGATGCCCGGCGTGATCTTCTCCCACCCCGAAGGTGCCTTCTATATCATGGCCGCCCTGCCTGTGGACGACGCAGACAAGTTCCAGCAGTGGCTGCTGGAGGAGTTCGAGGACAACGGCGACACCGTGATGTTCTCCCCCGCTGCGTCCATGTACGCCACCCCCGGCAAGGGCACGAACGAGATCCGCATGGCCTACGTGCTGGAGGCTGACAAGCTGGCCCGCGCCATGGATCTGCTGGCCCTGGGCCTGGAGGCTTACAACAAGAAGTAAGCCCATCCCCACAACGAAAACGACCGCCTGCCCTGAACCCAGGGCAGGCGGTCTTGCTGTCTTCTGTTATTTCTGATGGGCGCTGAGCAGACGCTTGGCCTCCTCTGCCTCGGCTGCGCTGAGGGAGTCCCCGTCGAGGAAGGCCGTCAAAAAGTCCGACAGAGAGCCGCCGAACACCCGCGTCACAAACTGCGTCGCCGTCTGATGGTCCACCTCAGCCCGGGGCACCACCACAGAGACCATGCTCTTCTCGTTTTTCAGAAGCCCCTTCACACACATCTTCTTCAGCACCGTGTAGGTGGTGGATTTCTTCCAGTCCAGGCGTTCGCTGCACAGGGTCACCAGCTCGCCGGAGGGCACCGGCGCAACCTCCCACACCACCTGCAAGAAACGATATTCACTGTCGGCAATATGATATTCCATCCCGCGTCATCCTTCCTCGTTAACATTCGCTTTTTCTTATAAGATTATACGGTAAATCTGTTTCTGTCAAGACTTTTCCTTGCGAAAGTAGGATATCCACCCAAAAGTGAGGAAGTATCATGGTAGGAAAAAGGATTGTATTGCCGCTTTCGGTATGATAAAATAGGACCCAGATATTTTTCGAACGAATTTCCTTGCAGGAGGAATGTCCCATGAACGAACAGGCAGGTCAGTTCCGCAGCGCGGCCCTCGGCGGTTTCCACCGTCAGGATGTGCTGGATTATATCGAGACCCTCACCAAGGCCCACCAGGCGGAGAAGGAGGCCCTTCTGGCCGACAAGGCCGCCGCGGAAGCGGCTTTGGAGGAGGAGACCGCAGCGCGGAAGCGGGCGGAAAACCGTCTGTTCCTGCTGGAGCAGCAGGCCGCTGAGGCCACAGGCTCCCGCCAGGACCAGGACACCGCCCTGGCCCAGTTAGAGGCCCGGCTGGCTGAACTGGAGGCAGAGCGGACCGACCTGAAGGCCGCTCTGGCCCGGAAGGGGGAGGCCCTCGACCAGGCAGAGGCCCAGGCCGAGACCGTCCGCAGCCAGGCGGAGAGCCGGATGGAGGTCCTGCGCCGGGAGTCCGACGAGCAGATGGCCGCTCTGCGCCGCGAATCTGACAGCCAGGTGGAAGCCCTCCGCCGTCAGGTGGAGGCGTTAGAGCCTGCCGCCCAGTCCTGGCACCGCATCAAGGACACCGCCGGTGACATTGAGGTCGCCGCCCACGAGCGCGCCAAGCGCACCATCGAGGAGGCTGAGGCCCAGGCCGCAGAGACCCGGGCAGAGGCGGACCGCTGGCTGCAGAGCATCCAGAGCCGCTGCGACCAGCTCCAGGCCGACCTGCGCACCGCCGTGCAGCAGGCTGAGGCCCGGCTGGACACCGCTCGGACCTCCTTCTCCCTGGCCCTGGAGGATGTCCAGGGCTTCCAGGCCTCTCTGGATAAGCTTCTCGGCACCGAGAAGGAAGAGGAGCCTGCCCAGCCCACCGTCCAGAACGTCCCCTCCCCAGAGAGCGAACGGAAAGAGAAGCTCCTGGCCCGGCGGATGCGGGCCATGGAGTATCCCGCGCCCATCCCCGGCGGCGGTGGCCCCGTGCGCCAGAGACGAATTTGATAGCAGCAGAAAAACAGCGGTCTTCCCTTCGTGGGAAGACCGCTGTTTCGTCGTTACGGTGCTTTTTTCACATATTCCTCCACGACCTGCCGGTTCACGGCCTCCATCTGGTGGAGCTTGGCCACGCTCTCGGAGAGGAACTGCGGGTCCTTGCCCCGCTCCAGAGCCTGGTCGATGAGGGCGGTGAGGCCCGTCGGGGTCACCTGGTCCAGCTCCACATAGAGGTCCTGGCCGATGTAGGACAGGAAGGAGCTGACCTTCTGGTCGTAGACGATGCCCACCAGGGGGACCCCCTGCCCGGCGGAGAAGATCAGCCCGTGGAGGCGCATGGAGACCACCGCCTTCATCCGGGAGAGGATGCCGATGGTCTGGGCGGCGGGATAGCCCTCGGTGATGAGGTGATAGGGGGCCTTCATCTGGGCGATGACCTGCCGGGAGGCCTCCACATCCAGCCGGGGCTCTAAGGGGAAGAAGACGGGGATGAGGCCGTAGGTCTCGTAGACATAGTCTGCGGCGGCAGCCAGGTCCTTGACCTTGCTCTCAAAGCCGGGCCAAGGGCGCAGGGCGAAGCCCACATAGTTCCCCTGGGCGGGGATGCCCACGCTCTCCAGGGTGCCGTCGATGACCTCCGGCGGGGCGGGCGGCAGGATCACCGTGGTGTCCGCCGAGAGGGCGATCTTCGGCTTGGTGATGCCCATGGCCTCCAGCTCCTTCAGGGAGTTGGGGTCCCGCAGGGTGATCGCGTCCACATAGCGGTCGATGACCTTGGCGGCTCTAGCCCGGTTGCCGGGGGCGCGGATGGGGCCGATGCCGCAGCCGTACATGAGCACCGGGCAGCCGTTGCGCTTGGCGGTGGCCAGGGTCCAGAGGTAGAACCAGAGGGAGCGGGTGCTGGTCACGTCCTGCATGAGGGAGCCGCCACCGTTGATGGACAGCTTGGCTTTCCGGAACTGCCGGATGGCCTTCGGGGCGTTGAAGGTATAGAAGGCGTTGACCCGATAGGCCAGCCTCGTGTCGGCGGGCTTGCGGGAGAAGACCTGGAAGGTCAGGTCCGGGTCGATGGTCCGCAGCTCCGTGAGGATGGCCAGCAGAATGGCGTCGTCACCGGCGTTGCCCCGGCCATAGGCCCCGCAGATGACCACCCGGTCCCGGCCCTGCCGCTCGTAGCGGAGGATGCTCTCGTAGATCTCCATCTGCCGCTGGATGGTGGCCTGGATGGAAAACTCCCGGTCGGCCTTTTCATAGAGCCGCTGGCCCATGGTCCGGCGCAGGTCCGGGTCCCGGGCCAGGGTGAGCAGATGGGAGGCCAGAGTCTCTGCGTCCCCCGGCTGGAAGAGGAAGCCGTTGGAGCCGTGGTCGATGAGGTAGGACACGCCGCCGACCTTACTGCTGATGGTGGGCAGCCCGGCCCGCGCCCCCTCCGTGAGGGCATAGGGGAAGGTCTCCGAGATGGAGGTCAGGGTGTTGATGTCGATGGCGTGGTAGAAGGAATCCGTGTCGGAGATCCACCCGGCAAAGCAGACCTCCCGGGACACCCCCAGCTCCGCAGCCAGGGCCTTTAAATTATCCATCTCCTCGCCGTCCCCGGCGATGAGCAGACGCAGCTGCGGGTAGGACTGATGGGCTAAGGCAAAGCCCCGGATGAGAGTAGCGATATCCTTCACAGGATTCAGCCGGGCGGCGATGCCGGCCACCACGCAAGTCTCGTCAGCCTCCAGCCCCACGGAGCGGAAGTATTCCGCCCGGTCCAGAGCCGGGGGCCGGGGAGTGAAGTCCAGGCCGTTATAGATGGCGAAGAGCTTCTCCGGGTCGAAGCCCCGGGTGATGAGCAGGTCCACCATGGCATCCGACACGCCGATGCGGTAGTCCAGCATCCGCAGGGCCAGGGTGTTGATGGTGCCGTAGGTCAGCCGGGAGGCGGGGCGGCCCAGATAGTCCAGGCGGTAGTCGCTGTGGACGGTGGAGACCGTGGGCAACCCGGTCTTCTTCGCCAGGAGGGCGGACATCATGTTGCCCCTGGCCCCGTGGCTGTGGAGGATATCATAGCCCTCGGCCTGGACCAGGTGAGTGAGCTTATTCAACGTGGAGAGGATGTTGTGGCCGGGAAAGACCACCGTGTCGATCCCCAGGGCCCGGGCCTCCTGGACAAAGGGGCCGTCGGTGAAGCAGACCATTTTGACCTGGATCTGCTGGGTCAGGCCGGCCAGCAGGGTGTGAACGTGGGTCTTGGCACCGCCGGTGTCGCCGCCGCTGATGAGGTGAAGCACTTTCATGGGGAACCCTCCGAAAAAAAGACTTGTGAAATATGACATTTTATTATACAATGGTTTGAAACAATGGTCAAGCAACGGAGGTACCCAATGAGCATTATTGATAAAAAAGGAAAGCTGTTCGGCAAGCTGAACATCATCGACCTGATCGCCGTCATCCTGATCGTGGCTGTGGTGGCCCTGCTGGGCACGAAGCTGCTGGGCGGCAATGACGGAGGCCTGGCCGGAGAAGGTCAGCCGGTGGTCTACACCGTGCGCGTGGAAGGCGTAGACAAAGAGGTCTATGACTACATCCAGGCAGAGCTGGAAAACGGCCCCAGCCAGCTCACCGCATCCAACGAGATGTTAGATGCCTATGTGACCGCAGTGGACGGCACCCTGGTGGAAGAGGACGAGGCCACCCTGCGGCAGTATGCCAGCGCAGGCGTCACCGGCGTGGAATACGCCGAGGCCGGGACCTATGACCTGGTCTTTACCATCGAGGGCACGGTGAAGGACAACCTGACCAGCGAGCTGGGCACCCAGGAGATCCGCGTGGGCAAGACCCACATCGTCAAGACCACCACCTTCGAGCTGGAGAACGGGACGATCCTTTCCTGCGAACGGAAATAAAGGAAACAACTGGAAAACTTTCCAACAGGGACGGCCTCTGCCGTCCCTGTTTTTGTCCACAAACCGTCGAAAAAGCGCAAAAAAGGTTGACATTTTCCGAAAGAATGTTAGGATGTGAGGGAGCATGATAGAGGTGCGGGCGACAAGAGTACCTTCTTCCTTTCGGGACAGGACCCGGAAGAAGGGAAAGGGAAGCCCGCCGAGGCCGGAGGGTGTGCCTGTGCACGTTCCGGTCGGGCTGCCGGAGAACATCCGACAGACTGTCGCCCTCCGGGGCGGAGCGCTGTCGTGAGTTCATGTTATGTGAAGTCATGGCGGAGCCATGGCTTTATTTTTTTTGATAGGAGAGAAGAAACCATGAGAAACACCTTACGGCGCCTGCTTCCCCTGCTGGCTGTCCTGGTGGTCCTGGCTGTGGGTATGTCCACCACCGCCTTCGCCGCCGGAGACCCCACCGAGGAAGCCGGGAGCAAAATGATCGCGTGTGCTGACTGCGGCACCACCGGTCTCTGCATGACCTGCTACGGTCACGACGAAGCCTGCGAAGACTGCGCGGGGACCTTCCTCTGCCCTTCCTGTGAGGGCACAGGCTATGTGGAGTCCCCCAGCCACTTCTACAACACCCTCTGGGCTCTGCTGCCCCCTGTGGTGGCCATCGTCCTGGCCCTGCTCACCAAGGAGGTCTACTCCTCCCTCTTCGTGGGTATCCTGGTGGGCGGTCTGCTCTACTCCAACTTCACCTTTGAGGGCACGGTCCTCCACGTGTTCAGCGACGGCATCGTGGCCTCCGTCACCGACAGCTACAACATGGGCATCATCATCTTCCTGGTCATCCTGGGCGCGATGGTCTGCCTCATGAACCGGGCCGGCGGCTCCGCCGCCTTCGGCCGCTGGGCACAGGCCAACATCAAGACCCGCACCGGCGCACAGCTGGCCACCGTGGTCCTGGGCTGCCTGATCTTCATCGACGACTACTTCAACTGCCTGACCGTGGGCAGCGTCATGCGTCCCGTGACCGACAAGCACAACATCTCCCGTGCAAAGCTGGCCTACCTGATCGACGCCACCGCCGCCCCCATCTGCATCATCGCCCCCATCTCCTCCTGGGCCGCCGCCGTGGCGGGCTTTGCGGAGGACGGCCAGGGTCTGAACCTGTTCATCCGGGCCATTCCGTTCAACTTCTATGCGCTGCTGACGGTTGTCATGATGGTGGG
>CAYNZG010000046.1:0-8801 GCA_964401525.1 uncultured Ruminiclostridium sp. | reverse complement strand
CCCGACATCGACGTTCCCGCTGGTGACATGGGCGTTGGCGGCCGCGAGATCGGCTACCTGTTCGGCCAGTATCGCCGCCTGAAGGGCGTTTGGGAGAACGGCGTTCTGACCGGTAAGGGCATGTCCTACGGCGGCTCCCTGGCTCGTCCCGAGGCTACCGGTTACGGTGCTGTCTACTACACCGTCGAAGTCCTGAAGCACGAAGGCGAGTCCATCGAGGGCAAGACCATCGCAGCTGCTGGCTTCGGTAACGTCACTTGGGGCATCTGCAAGAAGGCTATGCACCTGGGCGCTAAGGTCATCACCCTGTCCGGCCCCGACGGCTACATCTACGATCCCGACGGCGTCTGCACCGAAGAGAAGGTCAACTACCTGCTCGAGATGCGTTCCTCCGGCCGTAACAAGGTTCAGGACTATGCTGACAAGTTCGGCGTTCAGTTCTTCCCCGGCGAGAAGCCCTGGGGCGTGAAGGCTGACATCATCATGCCCTCCGCTATGCAGAACGACGTCCACATGGAGCAGGCTGAGAAGATCGCTGCTTGCGGCGCTAAGTACTACATCGAGGTCGCTAACATGCCCACCACCAACGACGCTCTGGCATACCTGATGAGCCAGAAGCACATGATCGTTGCTCCCTCCAAGGCTGTTAACGCTGGTGGCGTTGGCGTTTCCGCAATGGAGATGTCTCAGAACTCCGAGCGTCTGTCCTGGACCGCAGAGGAAGTTGATGCACAGCTGCAGAAGATGATGATCAACATCCACAAGGTCTCCGCAGAGGCTGCTGAGCAGTATGGCCTGGGCTACAACCTGGTCGCTGGCGCAAACCTGGCTGGCTTCAAGAAGGTTGCTGAGGCTATGATGGAGCAGGGCATCTTCTAATTTAAGACTGCCATCTCTTTATCAATAACGCGTGGGGCCGGTCCAAGGACCGGCCCCACTTCTTTTGTGTTGAATATGAAATATGGAAAAGGGCCTGTTGCGTTCGCAACAGGCCCTTCTTTCATATTTCCCCTGCGGTTCTCCTCCCCCGTCCCCGCGCGCCCAGGATTTGCGATATATCGTAACTCCCGTTACTCCACCGTGTTCTCCAGCACGCCGATGCCCTCGATCTCACAACGGACCACGTCGCCCGCCTTTAAAAATTTGGGCGGGTCAAAGCCCATGCCCACCCCGGCGGGGGTCCCGGTGGCGAGGATGGTCCCCGCCTTCAGGGTCATCCCCTGGGACAGCTCGTGGATGACGTGGGCGATGCCGAAGATGAGCTGGTCCGTGACCGCCTCCTGCCGCAGCTCGCCGTTGACCCAGGTGCGGATGCCCTGGGCCGGGGGCCAGGCGAAGGCATCCCTGGTCACCAGACACGGCCCCATGGGGGTGAAGCCGTCCAGGCCCTTGCCGAAGTACCACTGCTTGTGGCCGGTCTGCAGGTTCCGGGCGGAGACATCGTTGACGATAGTGTAGCCGAAGACATAGTCCAGAGCCTCGTCCTCGGGGACATTCACCGCGTCCTTCCCCAGGACCACCGCCAGCTCCGTCTCATAGTCCAGGCTGTCCACGATGTCGAAGTGGCCGGGGATGGGGTCTCCGGGGCCGGGGCAGTGGGTGGCCCGCTTGGAGAAGTAGACCGCGCTCCCCTTTTCCCGGGTAAAGGCCTGGGCGTTGAACTGCTCCGCCTCGGCCTTGTGCTTCTGATAGTTCATGCCCAGGCAGATGACATCCTGCATCGGCTCCGGGATGGGGGCCAGCACCCGGACCTGGTCCAGGTCCAGCAGGTCCTGTTCCTCCTGCGCCTGGGCGAAGGCCGCCTGCCGCTGGGCCTCCTCCGCCCGCAGCAGGTCGTTCATGCAGGCGAAGGGGAGCCGGGCCAGCTTGCCCTCCCCCACCGCCAGGCAGACCAGGGTCTGCCCCCGGTGTTCCACGGTATAGAGCTTCATGGATCTCCCTCCTTATTTATTATATAGTGTGATCACGCTTTGTCTAAAATGCGGTCCAGGGCCCGGACCAGCTCCGTCACCGCTCGTTCCTCCGTTGCCCAGCTGGTGCACACCCGGACGGCAGTGTGGTCCTCGTCCATCTTCTCCCAGAAGCAGAAGGCGAAGTCCTTCTCCAGCTCCGCCAGCACCCAGTCGGGCAGGATGGGATACTGCTGGTTGGTGCGGGAGTCGAAGCGCATGGGGAAGCCCCGGTCCTCAAAGGCGGCGCGGATGGCCATGGCCCGGCGGTCGGCCTCCCGGGCCAGCTCGAAGTAGAGGCCGTCCTCCAGCAGGGCGCAGAACTGCAGCCCCAGCAGCCGCCCCTTGGCCAGCAGGCCGCCGTGCTGCTTGATGATGTAGCGGAAGTCCCGCTTCAGCAGGGGGTGGGCCAGGACCAGGGCCTCGCCGAAGAGCATCCCCTGCTTGGTGCCGCCGATGTAAAAGGCATCGCACAGCTGAGCCAGCTCCGGCAGGGTCATGTCACACCCCTCGCTCATGAGGCCGTAGCCCAGTCTGGCCCCGTCCACATAGAGGATCAGGCCGCAGTCCAGGCAGGCGGCGCGGATGGCCTCCAGCTCGGCCTTGGTGTAGAGGGTGCCGTTCTCCGTGGGCTGGGAGATGTACACCATCCCCGGCTGGACCATGTGCTCGTGGTTCACGTCCTCCCAGTGGTCCCGGACCACCCGGCGGACATCCTCCCCGGTGAGCTTCCCGTCCTCGCTGGGGACCGTGAGGACCTTGTGGCCATAGGACTCGATGGCCCCGCTCTCGTGGACGGCGATGTGGCCGGTCACCGCGGCGATGACCCCCTGGTGGGGCCGCAGGGCGGCGGTGATGACGGCGGTGTTGGTCTGGGTGCCGCCCACCAAGAAGTGGACCTCCAGGCTCTCGTCCCCGCACAGGTCCCGGATGAGGGCCCGGGCCCGGGCGCAGTGGTCATCCTCGCTGTAGCCGGGGGTCTGGTCTAAGTTCGTCTCAAATAACCGCCGGAGGATGCGCTCGTGGGCACCCTCGGCGTAGTCACATTCCAAGCGGATCATTGGGTCTTCCTCCCCTTTCGTTCTCTTGTCCCTATTATACGAGACCCCGTGAAAAAACGCAACGGTGGGGGCGGTTTGGCCAAAACACGCGGCAGAAGGGCACCGTTATTTTCTGTTCTGATAATTTTCTGTTTGCACATACTGCAGCGCATGGTATGATGCAGTTGAGAAAATGCACAAAACAACTGTAATGAAGAATCGAAACTATGTGCATAATTTCCTTTTAAGATAAAAGAATCGCCACTTATGATCTACCGAAAGAAAGGGACCTATTAGGACCGCCCTGCTCTGACGTTTCATTAAGGTGGCTATTTTCGCAGGCATTCTGCCTAAATTACATATCCCGTTTTTGCCACATGGCACAAATCTCGAATTTTCGCAAAATTTTTGCGTTTTTCGTGTCAGGAAACGGGGGGCTGAACCGTTATATATAGTAGAAGGACAAAACAGAATGACAGGTCCCGCCGCCCGGCGGAGAGAAAAGAAAGGAGGAGCGTCCCATGGGGCTTAACGCAGTACCCTATCCCTGACCGATACAAACAGACCTTCCTGCAAAAGGAAGGATTAGGAAAGAAGTAAAAATATGAAAAAGCGATTTGCCACTTTGTCCTTAGCCCTGATTATGGCCTGCTCGCTGGCGATCCCTGCGAGAGCTGTTATGACCAATAAGGTGACTGTCTATGGGCATCCCATCAACGATTCTTTTGAAAGTTTCTGGATGCACGTTGGAAAATACTACCCTGTAAGCTCGTATGTCGGCAACGCCATATATAAGAATTTCTACGAGCGCAAGTACTATTACGCTTAACACATAAACAGTTCATCTGCTGTGTCTGCATAGAAGAGGGAGCTAACGGCCCCCTCTTCCGTTAAAATAAAGCATCAATCGTTAAAATTTTATAAACAGCATTGACAATATCAATCGAATTTCATACTATCAAATAAAAACAGATATACTTCACAAGGAATCGGAGGAATGCATCCATGAAAAAAATCCAGAAACTACTCTGGGCCATGACGGCCTTGAGTGTGCTTGGCCTAACAGCTGATCTGGTCGTGGCTGCACACATTGGTTCGCCAGATTTGCAAAAAACACTAATCGCTCCCGTGATTTTCACCGGCATCCTGCTGGCGCTGTGCGTTATCCTGTATTTCATGGTGAAAGTGGAGCCCTTTCTCAGGGGGAACTTTCGCCAAGAAATTTATCGTGATTTAGTGCTCCTCGGCGTACAGATGGGATATTGCTGGCTGATGCTGACTGGAAAGGTGAGCGCAGAGGCGGGAACCTGGGGGGACATTTTTGCCTTCTTGGGTTATATCCATGTGTTCATACTGGCTTATCGATTCAACCAGAAGAAAAAAGCTGTGGAAAACTTACGACGATAAAAAGACCAAGAATGTTATGGCTCTGGCAAATCATTTTTATGGCCATTCCGCCAAATTGCACGTCCTGTTTTTGTCACATAACACAAATCTCGGATTTTCACAAAATTTTTTCGAAAAACGTGTCACAAAATGGGGGTCTGAAGCGTTATATATAATAGAGGGTTTTTTATGCCCCGCTCGGGATACCCCCATCCCTCCTAGAAAGAAAAAAGGAGCCCACCCATGACACAACACCGCCTGACCAGCATCGACTTTCTCCGCGTCTTCGCCATGCTCGGCGTGATCTGCATCCATGTGACCGCCGCCTATATTTCCGCCGAAAGCCGCGCCCAGCTCTTCGGCATGAACCTGGCCTTCCTCCTGAACCAGGCCACCCGGTTCAGCGTGCCGCTGTTCCTTCTGCTCTCGGGCTTCTCCCTGGGCATCGGGCAGCGCCCGGTGTCCTACCCCGCCTTTCTGAAGCGCCGCTGCACCCGCGTCATCCTGCCCTATGTGATCTGGACCCTGCTGTACGAGCTGTACAACTGCGGCTTTGACCCCCGGGCGTGGCTGGAGCTGGGGCCGTCGGTCTGGCTGCGGGACCTCCTGACCGGGCAGGCGGCCCCCCACCTCTATTTCATCCCCATCATCTTTCAGTTTTACCTGCTCTATCCCCTCCTGCGCCGCTGGGTGGACCGGCGGCCCGGCCAGAGCCTGCTCTGGTCCCTGGCGGCGACCCTGTTCTTCCAGAGCCTCTACTATGCCCAGTGCCTGGGGCTGGTCTCGGCGGACCACGGGTTCACCCTGTGGTTCTCCTTCCCCGTCTGGATATTCTACTTCGTGCTGGGCATGGTCCTGGGGCGGGCAGACTTCGCCGCCCTGCAGCGCCGCTGCCGGGAGGTCGCTGTGCCCCTGCTGCTCACCGGCACGGTGTTCGTCTGCCTGTACTGTCTGATCTCCAAGGGCAGCGGCGTGCTGGACTCCATCAAGCCGTCCATCATGCTTTTTGTCCCCCTGACCTTTTTCTGCGGCATCGCCCTGTGGGAGCTGCTCCGGCCCGGCCCGTGGCTGACCGCCATCGTGACGCGCCTCTCCCTGTGGTCCATGGATATCTACTACAGCCATGTGATGATCCTCTGCATCCTGCGGGGCTTCCCGCGAGCCCAGAACGGGATGTCCGGGATGCTGCTGCTCTTCGTGGGGACCTTCCTCTGCTCGGCGGTCTTCGCCGCCCTGCTGGGGATGGTGAAGAAACGCCTCCGGGCGCGCAAGAGCCGCTAAAGGTTCTCTCAACCCCATTTTCTCCGGAGAAAATGGGGGAAAAGAGCGCCGGGGTTCCGCCCCCGGACCCCGGGGAAGGGCTGCAATATCCTGCCAGGAAAGTCCCTTTTATCCCACGGTTTTGGGGCCGTTGTCGATACGCTGTCCATGGCGCGCCCACCGGCTGGGCGCGCGGGAGCGTGGTCCCAGCCCTGCAGGGAATGGACGATAGGATATCCTCCACGACAAAGATATTCCTCGTTTGACACGTCACTCCCCCGCATTTCTCTCTTGCGAAAATTGCAAAAAAGCGGCGGGGCTTTTTGGATATCCATGAGAATTTCCGATGGTTTCCCCTTGAAATTCTTGGGGTTATCCCCGCTTTCCCGGGGAACTGAGTTCCCCCCTTCCCTTGACACGATATGAATTATCAGGTAAGATAACTTTCATACGATATTAAAATTTTCCCATGGTCGAGGGCCATGCGGCGGAAAGCGAGGTTCCATTCATGAGCGTGCTCCTGGAAAAATTTGTCCTGACTCCGGCGCTGGACCAGTTGGTGTCCAACAGCCCCAGCGTCATCATCCCTGACAGCAAAGAGACCCTGTACGAGCTGATCTTCGGCAACGAGCACACCGATAAGATCGAGGTCAGCTACGACGTCAACGGCCACCTGGTGAAGGAAGCCACCGTGGTCCGCTGCAAGAACGGCGCGTCCGTCAACTTCGTGGAGGACTACATGCGCCGCCGCGACCCCGACTGCATGCGCATCGCCGACGAGTTCCCCACCGATAAGCCCCGGTTCGAGGATGTCTACGGTTACGACTTCGAGGTCCTCCGGGAAGACACCTACCGCTGGCTCACCAAGCAGGAGCTGATTTTAGTGCCCTTCAAGGCCGGCGGCTATCAGCACGGCTACGACTCCCTCCTGGTCTGCCCCCGGAACACCGCCTTCTTCGCCTTCGCCCTGGCCCAGCTCCAGGCCTTCCTGAACGTGAAGGAGCTGACCACCCCCTTCAAGCCCCGGGCCGTGGTCTATGTGGCGCCCCCCTTCCGGCACACCCACTTCAAGGGCCGTCAGGTCTGCGTCCACAGCCGCCACACAGACCTGCACGAGGTCTTTGCCTACAACCTCTACCCCGGCCCCTCCGCCAAGAAGGGCATTTACAGCGTCCTGCTGGACATCGGCGAGCAGGAGGGCTGGGTCACCGCCCACGCCTCCGCCGCCCGCATCATCACCCCCTATGAGAACGAGATGGTCATGATGCATGAGGGTGCCTCCGGCGGCGGCAAGAGCGAGCTGCTCCAGGATGTCCCCCGGGTGGCCGACGGCCGCGTCCGGCTGGGCACCAACACGGAGACCGGCGAAAAGCTCTACATCAGCATGAGCGACACCTGCACCATCGAGCCGGTCACCGACGACATGGCCCTCTGCCAGCCGGAGTATCAGCCCAAGAACGGCAAGCTGGCCGTCACCGACGGCGAGGACGGCTGGTTCGTCCGGGTGGACGGCATCACCGAATACGGCTCCGACCCCCTCTATGAGAAGATCGCCATCCACTCCAAGGAGAACCTGATGTTCTTCAACCTGGACGGCGTGCCCCGGGCCACCTGCCTGCTGTGGGAGCACACCTTAGACTCCAACGGCTCCCCCTGCCCCAACCCCCGGGCCATCATCCCCCGCCGGATGATCGACCGCATCGTGAACACCCCCGTGGAGGTGGATGTGCGCAGCTTCGGCGTGCGGATGCCCCCCTCCACCCTGCACAAGCCCGGCTACGGCATCCTGGGTCTCATGGGCATCATCCCCCCGGCCCTGGCCTGGCTGTGGCGGCTGGTGGCCCCCAGAGGATATAAGAACCCCAGCATCGCCGACGACGGCGGCCCCAGCTCCGGCCCCAACCTGGCCAGCGAGGGCGTGGGGTCCTACTGGCCCTTCGCCACCGGCCAGCGGGTGAAGCAGGCCAACCTCCTGCTGGAGCAGATCCTGTCCTGCCCCAACACCCGCTATGTCCTCATCCCCAACCAGCACATCGGCGTGTACGAGGTGGGCTTCGCCCCGGAGTGGATCTCCCGGGAGTACCTGGCCCGCCGCGGCGGCGTGAACATGAAGATGGACCGCCTGGTCCCCGCCCGCTGCCCCCTGCTGGGCTACGCCCTCACCGAGATGAAGGTGGACGGCCAGCAGATCAGCTCCTGGCTGCTGCGGCCGGAGCGGCAGGCCGCCCTGGGCCTGGAGGGCTACGACAAGGGTGCCAAGATCCTCTATGACTTCTTCGCCAAGGAGCTGGAGATCTACGACACCGAGGAACTCCACCCCGTGGGCAAGCAGATCCTGGAGTGCTTCCGGAACAACGGCAGCATCGAGGATTACTGCGCCATCACCCCCCTTGGGCTGGGGTAAGAGAAGAAAGAATGCCCGGGAAATTGGATTGCAATTTCCCGGGCATTTTGTATAATTGGGATACCAAGAAAAAACAGGGAGGTACCCTTTGATGCGCAAAAATTTTAACTCCGTGGGCGTGTTCCCCCAGCCGGTGCTGGTCATCGGAACCTATGACGAGGCCGGGGTGCCCAACGCCATGAACGTGGCCTGGGGCGGCATGTGCGGCGGCCGCCATGTGGTCATCCACATCTCCCGCCGCCACAAGACCACCGACAATATTTTCGCCAAGAAGGCCTTCACCATGAGCTTTGCCGACCAGGCCCACCTGGTGGAGGCCGACTACTTCGGCCTCATCTCCGGCACCCAGGAAAACAAGATCGAAAAGGCCGGGTTCCACGCGGTCCCCGCCCAGTTCGTGGATGCCCCCCTCTTTGAGGAGCTTCCTCTGACCCTGGAGTGCCAGGTGGTGGAGATGACCGAGACCCCCTACGGCCCCCTGCGGATCGTGGCAGAGGTGAAGAACCTCAGCGCCGACGAGAGCCTGCTGGACGAGAACGGGCAGCTGGACACCGGCCGCTTCCAGCCTCTGGCCTACGACCGGCTCCGCCGGGTCTACTGCACCCTGGGCGACGTAGTGGGCAATGCCTACGCCGACGGCAAAAAGCTGTTCTGACCCGAAGCCCCCCTCACCTACTGTTCCCGCCTCCCCTCTGGGGAGGCGGTTTTTTTAATACAGCACCAGATTTTCCGCTCGGAGGGTGATCTTCTTCTCCTCGTCCA
>CAYNZG010000045.1:0-9091 GCA_964401525.1 uncultured Ruminiclostridium sp. | reverse complement strand
CCGCTCGCTCCGGGGGAAGACCTTGTCCCTGGTCTGGGTCAGCTTTCAGGCTTCCGTGCTCATACTCCCTTGCCCATGGCGTAGGCCTGCTCCATGGCGGGGTGGCCCAGGATCTCGCCCTTTTCATAGGCACCCAGACCGTAGATCACACCCATCTCCTTGGCACCTTGGACGCAGTCGGCGTAGCCTCGGAAGCAGGCGAGGGTGGTCTCTGCGGCAGCCTTTCCTGCCTCTGCGGCGGTGACGATGTAGTAGAACTCCTTGTTCTTCACCTCCAGCCAGCGGGCAACGGTGCGGTCGATGACTGCCTTGAGCTGGGCATCGATGGAATAGAAGTACACGGGGCTGGCCAGCACCAGCACGTCCGCCTCGATCATCTTTTGCAGGATCTCTGCCATGTCGTCCTTGATGGCGCAGATGCCCGTCTCCTTGCAGGCATAGCAGGCGCAGCAATAGCCCACCTTTTTCTCTGCCACGCGGAGCTTCTCCACCGCGTGCCCGGCCTCTGCGGCCCCCTTGGCGAACTGGTCACACAGCAGGTCGGAATTGCCGCCCTTGCGGGGGCTGCCGGATAAGATCAACACTTTTTTACTCATTTTTGATATGTGCTCCTTTATGTTTATTGGATCGCTGCACCGAAGATCTCAGCGCGGCGTGCTTTGGGTTGCAATTGGTTTCTCCGGTTGCTATACTGAGGATAGTACCTAAACCTGACTTTAGGTCAAGGGTTTTCTGCAAAAAAGAACAAAAAATTTAGGAGGAACGCGTATGTATACCATCGGACAGGTGTCGGAGCAGTTTGGGATCCCCATCTCGACCCTGCGCTATTACGACAAGCAGGGGCTTTTCCCGGGCATGGAGCGGACCTCCGGCATCCGCAAGTTCGGGGAGAGGGAGCTGGAGGCCCTGCGGGTGATCGAGTGCCTGAAGCGGTCCGGCCTGGAGATCAAGGACATCAAGCGGTTCATGGACTGGTGCGTGGAGGGGGCCGCCACCTATCCCCAGCGCAAGGCACTGTTTGAGGCCCAGCGGAAAACCGTGGAGGCGGAGATGGAGGATTTAAATAAGGTGTTGTCCATGCTCAAGTTCAAGTGCTGGTATTACGAGCAGGCCTTGCAGGACGGCAGTGAGGACCGGGTGACCGCCATGCTGCCGGACGGCCTGCCGGAGGACATTCAGAAGTGCTACGACCACGCCCACGGGTGAGAAAAATAGAGGAGGATATCCTATGTATCGATACGAATATGAAACTGTGAGCTTTGATCTCGGCGGCTGGAGCTTTGGCGCAGGCAACGTGTATACCATCGAGGACTATCGTTCCATCCTTGCGAAAAGAGCCGCAGACGGCTGGAGATATGTTGGGTACATCCCGACAAAGCAGCGCGGAACGGGCCACACGCAAGAAATGGACCTGATCTTTGAAAAAGAGGAATAAAACAGCAGATCCTCCGTGCAGAAGCTTCTGCTCGGAGGATCTGTTGTTTTGCGCAAAAAGGGAGCTGTCAGGTCTCGCGCTGAAAGCGGGTGAGGACCGCCTTCAGGTCCTCGGGCAGCCGCTCCCGGCAGGCCTGCTTCAGTTCCTCCGGCACGCCGTAGAAGCCCTCGGCCATGGACCCGGCGATGCAGGTGAGGGTGTCGCAATCGCCGCCCAGGGAGACGGCGGTGCGGATGACATCCTCGAAGGAATCCCCCTCCAAAAAGGCGGTGATGGCCTCCGGCACGGTCTCCTGGCAGGACTCCACATGGTGATAGGTCGGGCGGATCTCGTCGCAGGTGCGGCTGAGGTCGTAGCCGAACTCCGCCTCGATGTAGGCCTTGATCTCCGCCTTGCTGTGGCCGGTCCGGCCCAGGAAGATGGCGGCGGCGGTGGCCTCAGCCCCCTTGATGCCTTCCGGGTGGTCGTGGGTCACCTCGGCGGTGCGTCTGGCCAGACGGCGGACGGCAGCCAGGTCCTGGCCGAGCCAGGCCGCTGGGGACACCCGCATGGCCGAGCCGTTGCCCCAGCTGTGGTAGGGCTGAGGGTCGCTGCTCTCCAGCCAGCCGCAAAAGCGCGCGCCGTACCCGGCGTCGGGATAGCGGCGGCCCCACTTCTGCATGGACCGGATGAGTGTCTGGCGAAGGGCCTCCTCGTCGTCGCGGGCCTCCATCAGAGCCTCCGCCACGGCGAGGGTCATGACGGTGTCGTCGGTGAACTGGGATCCCTCCGCGAAGAGGGGAAACACCTTGGTCTTGCTGCCCCGGTCAAACTCATAGGGGCTGCCGATGATATCGCCTAAAATCGCTCCGTACATATCGATCTCTCCTTTTTTCGTCTTATGTTTCCTGACAACAGAAAGGATACCATAGTTTGCCTTCGCTCCGGTCGCCTGGGAGGCGACATTTCCGTCTCTTGTTTCTCCCATTCTACCACAGGGGTCAAGGGGCGTTTTTTGTTCCCGCGGGCCGAAATATCATCTTGATTTCACAAACTCCGGATTTTGCATTTTACATCCCTTTTCTACACTGGGAACAGCGGGAGCACGCTCCTGCGTTTGCATGCAGACAGAAAACAGTGAAAGGAAAGTGGGAACATCTATGAGCAAACGAATCGTTTCCTGGATCATGACCCTGATCACGCTCCTGTCCCTCTGCCCCCTCCATGTCCTGGCAGCGGGAACAGAGGGCTTACAGGGCGACGGCACGGAAACCAGTCCCTATGCCATCAGCTCGGCGGCCGAGTTGGTCTTCATGGCTGAAAAGCTGAACGCCAACGACGCAGCCTACACCGGCAAGCACTACATCCTGACGAAAGACATCGACCTGTCCGGCGTCGAGAGCTTTCCCGTGATCAAGAGCTTCACCGGTGATCTGAACGGCAACGGGAAGACCATCCAGAGCCTGACTATCGCGGACAAGTCCGGCTACGCGGTGGAGGGCAACGGCACCGCCCCAGGCCAGGCTGGCTACGGCGTGGCCTTCGTCCATAAGAACAGCGGCTCCATCCACGACGTGACCTTTGAAAAGGCTGCCATCTCCACCAATGCCGACGGCAGCGGTAACGGCTACTCCGGCGCGGCAGTGGTGGCCGTGGAGAACCTGAACGGCAGCGTCCTTGCCCGGGTGACCGTGAAGGATTCCACCGTCAACGCCCCGAAGATGACCAAGGTGGCGGGCATCGTCGCCATGAACCTGCGTGACCCCAACGAAAAGGTCACCGGCGGCACCGTCAGCAACTGCTCCGTGGTCGGCTGTGCCCTGACCGGCGGCCCCCGGGCCGCAAACAACGCCACCGGCCTGATTTTAGGCGGCATCGCAGCCTACAGCGCCACCAGCACCATCCAAAACTGCTACGCCGCAGACGTGACCATGACCGCAGCGGCCTATACCGAGGGCAGCGCCCTGAACGCAGGCGTCCTCTGCGGGTACATCTCCGGCGGCAAGCTGAGCGGCAACGTGGCCGCCAGCGGCCGGGTGACCTATGCCGACGGCGTGAGCGCCGACCGCTTTGGCACGGCCTACCTTGGCAGCATCGCCCCCAGACAGAACGCGACCCATGCCCTGACTGCCGACAACAATCTGGAGGCATCCTCCGGCGTGCCCGCCAAGCGCAGCTGCGCTATCTCCGGGCAGAGCGTTTCTGCGGAGGACCTGACCAAGCAGGCCACCTATGAGGCCCTGGGCTGGGACTTTGACTCCACCTGGAAGATGGAGAAGGGCACCCCTGTCCTGCGGGCCCCCGGCGAGCAGGCAGACCTGCAGCTCTCCGGCAGCGGCACCCAGGAGGACCCCTTCCAGCTTGCGGATGCCGATGACCTGGTGTACGCCGCCAGGCTCCTGAATGCCCAGGACCAGCGGGTGGTGGGCAAGGTCTTTGCCCTCACCGATGACATCGACCTGTCCGGCGTGAACTTCACCCCCATCAACGCCTTCAGCGGCACCCTGAAGGGGAATGGCCACACCATTCAAAATCTGACCATTGCCGACAGCGCCACCGGGAACATGGGCGGGGAGTATCTGGTGGCCTTCCTCCGCATCAACACCGGCACCGTGAAGGACCTGGTGTTCACCTCCCCCAAGGTCACCACCCAGGCTCTGTCCACCGGCGGCTATGCCGGGGCCGCAGTCATCGTGGGCGACAACGCCCATGGCGGTGTGATCTCCGGCTGCGTGGACACCGACGCGGTGGTCAGCGCCCCCAACCTGCCCAAGGCTGCGGGCATCGCCGCCATGAACGGCCGTACCCCCAGCGTGAACGCCACCATCCGCAACTGCGTTTTCGAGGGCAAGCTGACCTGCGGTCCCAGAGCGGGCTACGGCCCCCAGCTGGGCGGCATCACGGCCTACAGCGCCACCAGCACCATCGAGAACTGCCTGGCCCAGGCCGACATGACCTGCCTGAGCAACGACAGCATCCAGAGCGAGCGCGCCCACGCAGGCATCATCTGCGGCTACCCCAACGGCGTGACCTTCCGGGGCAACGTGGCCTACGGCGGCTCCATCACCATCCAGGGCAGCGTGAAGGAGCAGAACCTGGGCCGCATCTACGGCCTGGAGGAGTATAACCAGACTATGGTGAACAACATCGCCTGCCGGGACATCACCATCAACGGCGAGACCGTCACCGACACCCACCAGAAGCAGGGGACTGCCGTTACCGCAGCGGCCCTGACCCAGCAGGCCACCTATGAGGACCTCGGCTGGAACTTCGACCTGTTCTGGGAGATGAACGGCGGTACCCAGTACCCCAACAAGTACCCCGTGCCCAAGATCTTCGAGTACTCCGACCGGGAGATCAACCGGCTCACTGCCGTCCTCACCGGCGACAACGCCCAGGAGATGGGCTTCACCTGGTACTACCAGGCGGGCAAGCAGATGGAGGTCCGGGTGAGCACCAGCCAGGACTTCACCAATGCCCAGACCTTCCGGGCCACCGGCAGCGATGGTTGCTACCGGGCTGAGGCCACCGGGTTAAAGGCCGGGACCAAGTACTATTACCAGGTGGTGGGAGACGGACAGACCTCCAGGATCGGCACCTTCACCACCGCCTCTGCCTCCGGTCCCTTCACCTTCCTCAGCGTGGCCGACACCGAAGCCGATGACTTCAGCGAGGCCGCCGTGGCTGCCTCTACGCTGTCCGCCGCGCGGGTGGCTGTGCCCAACGCGAAGTTCATCCTCCACAGCGGCGACTTTGTCAACGCAGACCGGGGGGAGGAGGGCTGGCAGGACCTGCTCTACCAGGCTTCCGGCTCTCTGCTGGCCATGCCTCTGGTCCCCACGCCCGGCGAGGAGGATCAGGCAGGCTTCCTGGACCACTTCGCCCTGGACAGCACCTATTACAGCTTCGATTACGCCAATGCCCACTTCATCGTCCTGGACACCAACGACGACGCAGTTCAGTGCCTGTCTGAGGAGCAGCTCGCCTGGCTGAAAGCGGACGTGGCAACCACCGATGCCGACTGGGTCATCCTCAGCCTGCACAAGGGACCTTATACCTCCGGCTCCCACGCCAACGACAAGGAAATCAAGGCCCTGCGGGAGCTGTTCCTCAACGAGCTGGACGACCTGGGCATCGACCTGGTCATCCAGGGCCACGACCACATCATGGGCCACACCTATGACCTGAAGGACGGGCAGACCACCGACCAGCCCATCTACACCGAGACCGTCAACGGCAAACGCTTTGACTACACCGTGGATCCCCAGGGCCTGGTCTACATGATGTCCGGCGGTGCCGGCAGCGAGATCGGCAGCCAGATGAGCGGCGACGACCTGAACGACTACATCATGCAGTTTGCCCGCTCCAACGGCCGGGGCAAGGTGCGGACCTTTGCAGCAGTCACCGTGGACAGCGGCCGACTCAGCGTGGCCACCTATGAGATCAAGATCGACGGAGAGCCCACCATGATCGAGGGCTTTGGCATCGACAAGGCAGTCAGCCGGGTGGAGGCTCTGATCTCCCGCGGCGACCTCACCGCTGCCCGCAAGGCCTATAACGCCCTGCGCTCTGCCCAGCAGGACCAGGTATCCAACTATCAGGACCTGGTCAAGGCAGAAAGCAGCGCTGTGGTGGAGAACGGCGGGGCCTGGCTGGATACCGCAGCCTCCCAGCGCCGCAGCATCGTGGTGCGCAACGACACCAACCTGGCCTTCACCCATGCCCCTGTGCTGGTCAAGCTGGAGAACGCCCCCAGCAAGGCCATGGCCTTCTACACCGCCGAGGGCGAGCAGCTCCCCTATGAGATCGAGTCCTATGACCCCAGCGGCACCAGCTCTGTCTGGGTGAAGGTCCCCCAGCTTCCTGCGGAGTCCGCCGCCTGCCTGTGGGTCTACTTCGGCGGCAACAGCGGCAACGCCAGCAGTGCAGAGGTCTGGGGCGATAGCTACGCCCTGGTGGAGCACTTCGGGGACCTGACCTCCTGGGTGGATGCCACCGGCAAGCAGCAGGGCACCGTCAGCGGCACGCTGACCGCCGCCGCCTACAACGGCGATCCGGGCGCAGCCTTTGACGGCAGCAGCAAGATCGCCTACGGCAGCGTGGGCGACGACTACGATCATATCAGTGTCAGCGCCGTGGTGTCCATGGACGAGGCCGATGTGGCCGCCATGTCCGGCGGCGCGGGCATCGTCTCCAAGTACACCCCCGGCGACCCCCGCAGCAAGAACACCTATCTGCTGGGTGTCAAGGATGGCGACCTCCACTCCTACTACGGCTGTATGTGGTGGCGGACCAACACTCCGATGGTCCGGAACTACTACAACGACCTGCTGGCCGATGGCCAGCCCCACCTGATCACCGTGGCCTACGACGGCTTCACCGTGGAGACCTTCATCGACGGCAAGACGGCTTCCTGGGAGACGGTCTTTATCGAGAGCGCGTCCTTCCTGGATCCCCAGACCCTGACTACCATCGGCGCGTATTCCTCCTTCCTGAACAACGATGTCCTCGGCGGCTTCCGGGGCACCATCTACGATGTGCAGATCAACGGTGCCCGCATGACCACCCAGTGGGAGGCCTTCCGCTATAACAACTACTTCGGCGACGCAGTCACCGTGGGCCAGGCAGAGAAGCAGGGAGAGCTGACCCTCACCGTGGATCAGGCCACCCGGGCCATGGACGCTGAGGCGGGCAAGCAGACCGTCACCGGCGTGGTCAGCGCCGACGCAGCCCTGTCTGCGGAGGTCAACGGCAAGACCGTGGACCTGGGCACCGTGAAGGCCGGGGACTTTGCCGTCTCCGTGCCCGTCAGCGGCACCGGGAAGCAGACGGTGAAGCTGACCGCATCCGCCCAGGGCCGGACGGCCACCGCCTCCCTGACCCTGACCGTGGCGGACACCACCGCCCCCGGCCAGCCCACCCTGACTGCAAAGGCAGACGGGAACCAGGAGACCCTCACCGCCCAGACCGTGGCAGCAGACGGGGACACCCTGACGGTGGACTTCTACGTCAGCAAGGGCATCCCCCTGGACGAGACCAACACCAGGGTGGCCCAGGGCAGCACCGCCGACAAGACCCCCGCTGCTGTGGATCCCACCAAGGCCGACTACACCACCCTTTCCGACACCCTGCCCACCACCACCGTGGAGGACGGGACCAACCCCTATCAGATCTATGAAGTGACCCTCACCGAGGAGCAGGCCGCCGAAGGGACCTATCGCTTCTGCTGGCAGGGCCAGTCCAGCCGCCAGGTCCACGCCTACGGCTATGATCTCACCCAGGATCGGTGGGTGAAGCTGGCCTCCTCCCAGGGGACCGGGGACCTGACCCTGAACGTGGAGATGCAGGGCAGCCAGTACACCGAGGACAACAAGCTCTACCTGCTGATCTTCCGCGGCATGGGGACCGAGGTGTCCGGCCTGACCGACTTCATCCCCCAGGAGGGCCAGTATGACTTCACCATGTTCTGGAACTCCGACACCCAATACATGAGCCAGTTCTATGAAGAGCTGCACTACGAGCAGTACCAGTGGATCGCCGACAGCTATCGGGAGAAGAACGGTGTCATCACCTTCAACACCGGCGACATTTCCAACCGGTCCAACCTGAACTACGGATACAACTGGACCGTGGTGGACAAGAGCTACGATATCCTGGAGCAGGCTGGGGTCCCCTACACCTTCTGCTGGGGCAACCACGACCTGCGCTATGACGGCAGACCCAATGAGAACCGGTACTATCAGACCTACTTCTCCCAGCAGCGCATGGATGAGAACACCGGGGACTGGACTCTGACCTACGGTCCCGGCGGCACGAAGACCATGTGCATGACCCAGACCATCCAGGGGGCCAAGCTCATGGTCCTTTCCCTGGCCTTCGACGGTTACCTGACGCAGGAAGAGCTGACCTGGGCAGCGAATACCGTGAAGGGGAAGCCCGATTACACCGTCATCCTCCTCACCCACAACTTCGCCTCTGACGGAGGCGTGCTGAACACGAAGATCCAGAAGCAGGTCGTGGATCCGAATTCGAATGTCAAAATGGTCCTCTGTGGCCACCTGGACGGCGCGGCGGTCCATAAGCTGTCCAACGGCGGTTTCGCCGTCCTCCAGGATTACCAGGGGGAGAGTGGCGGCATCAAGTACGGCGGCAGCGAGTTCATGCGGCTCATCCAGTTCGACGTGGAGAACGACCTGGTGTACTTCAACACCTACTCTCCCATGACCGGCGAGACCCTGTCTCCCTATGGCTCCGCCAAGGATAAGGCCGCCCAGGGCCTGTATCAGAAGAACGGCGACGAGTTCGCCCTGTCCGTTGCGCTGAACGGCGACAAGACCCGCAGCTTTACCACCGGCTCCCTGACCCTGTCTGCCGGGCAGGCCGAGCGCACCAACACGGCTTCCATCCCTGAGGGCCAGGCGGCGAGCTTCTCTGCGGCGGACCTCAAGGCAGGGCAGACATACCTGTGGCATGTGGTCCTCACTGACAGCAGCGGCAACACCACGGTCAGCCCCGCAGCGGCCTTCACCGCCCCCAAGGCGGAGGATTCCTCCAACGGCGGTCACGGTACCACGGGCGGCAGCGGCTCTTCTTCCGCCAAGACCTTCACCCTGACCTTCGACACCAACGGCGGCAACGCCATCGACAAGGTCACCAAGGCCAGCGGCACCACCGTGG
>CAYNZG010000044.1:0-9101 GCA_964401525.1 uncultured Ruminiclostridium sp. | reverse complement strand
AGGCCGAGGACATCGACATCGAGATAAAGGACGAGGACCTGCGCATCGACACCTTCCGGGCCTCCGGCGCCGGCGGCCAGCACATCAACAAAACCGAATCTGCCATCCGCGTGACCCACCTGCCCACCGGGACGGTGGTGGAATGCCAGGACCAGCGCAGCCAGCACAAGAACAAGGACCGCGCCCTCTCCATCCTGCGCTCCCGCCTCTATGAGCGGGCGGTGGAGGAGCAGGCCGCTGCCATTGCCGGGCAGCGGCGGACCCAGGTGGGCACGGGGATGCGCAACGAGCGCATCCGCACCTATAACTTCCCCCAGGGCCGGGTCACGGACCACCGCATCGGCCTGACCCTCTATCAGCTGGATGCCGTCATGGATGGCGCGCTGGACGAGATCATCGACGGTCTGGTCCTGGCCGAGCGGATGGAAAAGCAGAGGAGCCAAACCCCATGAACGAAACCTATCTCACCAAGCGCTGCACCGGGGAGGAGATCGCTGCCGCGGCAGAGCTGCTGCGGCAGGGCGGCCTGGTGGCCGTCCCCACAGAGACCGTCTATGGTCTGGCCGCCCGGGCCGGAGACGAGCAGGCGGTCCGGGCCATTTACGCCGTGAAGGGCCGCAGCCCGGACAAGCCCCTGAGCATTCTCCTCTCTGGTATGGAGATGGCAGCGCGCTACACCAAGAATATCCCCGCCGCCGCCTATCGGCTGGCGGAACGCTACTGGCCCGGTCCTCTGACCATGGTGCTGGAGGACGGCGGCGCAGCCGCCCCCACGGTCACCCAGGGCGGCGGGACCATGGGGGTCCGGTGTCCGGACCATCCCATGACCCTGGCCCTCATCCAGGCACTGAATGAGCCGCTGGCCGCCCCCTCGGCCAACCCCTCCGATCTGCCCTCGGCCAAGGATGCCGACCAAGTGCTGGCCTACTTCGACGGCAAGATCGCCGCCGTGCTGGACGGCGGCCCCTGCGGCCTGGGGGTGGAATCCACCATCGTATCCCTCGTTGGGGCGGAGCCAAAGATCCTCCGGGAGGGGGGCATCCCCGGCCAGGAGCTGTTAACTTTCCTAAAGGAGATGACCTGACATGAAAGTCATCGGAATCACTGGCCCCACCGGGGCCGGGAAGACCACGGCCCTGAACGCCCTTACGGGCCTGGGGGGCTGCATCATCGATGCAGACGCAGTCTATCACGACCTGACCCGGAACAGCCGCCCCATGCGGGAGGAGCTGACCGCCCGGTTCGGGGACCTCTATGAGGACGACGTGCTGGACCGGAAGAAGCTGGGGCGCATCGTCTTCCAGGACCAGGAGGCCCTGGCGGACCTGAACGCCATCACTCATAAATACGTCAACCAGGAGACGGGCCGCCGGATCGAGGAGGCCCGGGCTGAGGGGCGGCCTGCCGCCGCCATCGATGCCATCGCCCTGCTGGAAAGCCCCCTGGCTGCTTACTGCGACTGCACTGTGGCAGTGACCGCCCCGGAGGACCTGCGGGTCCGCCGGATCATGAAGCGGGAGGGCATTTCCGAGGAGTATGCCTGGATCCGCGTCAACGCCCAGAAGCCCAGCGCCTGGTTCCAGGAGCACTGCGACTATACCTTAGAAAACACCGAGGCGGACACGGTGGAGACCTTCTCCCTTCGGGCCGAGGCCCTGTTCCGCCAGATCTTAGAGGAGAACTGACCCATGGAAAAGAACGAGCAGACTGCACTGCAGCAAAAGAAGGAGGCCCTCTTCCGGAAGAAGGTCAACGGCTATGACCGGCTGGCCGACGGGGAAGAGGCGCTGATCCAGGACTACTGCGAGGGCTACAAGACCTTCCTGGACCGGGGCAAGACCGAGCGGGAGTGCGTGGACTACGCCATCGCGCTGGCGGAAGCCGCCGGGTTCCGGCCTCTGGTCCGGGGCGAGCAGCTTCAGCCCGGCGACAAGGTCTATCGCAACAACCGGGGCAAGGCCCTGACCCTGGCCGTGGTGGGCCGGGAGCCCCTGTCCGCCGGTGCGGTCATCGGTGCAGCCCACATCGACTCCCCCCGCCTGGACCTGAAGCAGAACCCTCTCTACGAGGACAAGGAGATGGCTTACTGCAAGACCCACTACTATGGCGGCATCAAGAAGTACCAGTGGACCACCATCCCTCTGGCTCTCCACGGCGTGGTGGTGCTGGAGAACGGGGAGACCGTTACCGTCTGCATCGGTGAGGATCCCGGCGACCCCCAGTTCACCGTGGGAGACCTGCTGCCCCACCTGGCCTCTGACCAGGCTCAGAAGACCATGGGCAGCATCGTCACCGCCGAGCAGCTGAACGTCTTCCTGGGCAGCCGTCCCTTCGGCAAGGAGGAGGGCAGCGACCGGGTGAAGACCGCCATCCTGGATATCCTCCATGAGAAGTACGGCATGGTGGAGGAGGACTTCCTCTCTGCCGAGCTGATGGCCGTCCCCGCTGTGAAGGCTGTGGACATCGGCCTGGACCGATCGGTCATCGGGGCCTACGGCCAGGATGACCGGGTGTGCAGCTACGCCTGCCTGAAGGCTCTGCTGGAGCTGGATACCCCCGATCTCACCGCCGTCTGCGTCCTGGCCGACAAGGAGGAGATCGGCTCCGAGGGCGTGTCCGGCATGCAGTCCTGGGCCTTTGATGCCTTCATGAGCGATCTGTGCGATGCCCAGGGCGTGCCCTTAAAGGCCTGCTATGAGAAGGCCTTCTGCCTGTCCGCCGATGTGACGGCCGCCTATGACCCCAACTTTGCCTAGGCCTATGAGCCCCGCAACAGCGCCTATCTGAACTATGGCGTGTGCATCAGCAAGTACACCGGGGCCCGGGGCAAGTCCGGGGCCTCCGATGCCTCCGCCGAGCTGGTGGCCCGGGTCCGACGGACCTTTGCAGAGCACGGCGTGGTCTGGCAGCTGGCCGAGCTGGGCAAGACCGATCAGGGCGGCGGCGGCACTGTGGCCTGCTACATGGCCAACCGCAACATCGACACCATCGATGCCGGTGTGCCGGTGCTCTCCATGCACGCCCCCTTCGAGACCACGGCCAAGCTGGACTGCTACATGACCTACAAGGGCATGAAGGCCCTGTACACCACCGGTAACTGAACCCATAGGAAGGAGGCGTGAACCCGTTGCATTTTCTTTCTTCCATCTTTTTAGGGCTGGTCCAGGGCGTGGCAGAGTTTTTGCCCATCTCCAGCTCCGGCCACCTGGCCCTGTTCCAGACCTTCTTCGGCATGGAGCAGGCGGGCCTGTTCTTTGATGTGCTCCTCCACCTGGGCACCCTCATCGCTATCTTTGTCTACTATTGGAGCGACGTCGTGGGCATGGTGAAGGAGTTTATCCGCCTGGTGACCTGCCTGGTCTCCAAGGAGAAGCGGGCCAAAATGGGCCGCCTGAATCCCCGGGGACGGATGATCCTCATGCTCATCGTCGCCACCCTGCCCCTGTTCGTCATCCTGCCCATCAAGGACAAGGTGGAGGGGCTGTATTCCAACACCGTGTTCGTGGGCTGCGCCCTGATGGTCACGGGATTCGTTCTCTTCTTCTCGGACCGGATGGCCCGGGGCAAGAAGACCGTGAAGTCCGCCACCATGTTGGATGCCCTGCTGGTGGGCGTGGGCCAGGCCATCGCCGTGGTGCCCGGCCTGTCCCGGTCCGGCACCACTATCTCCGCCGGTCTGCTGCGGGGCTACAGCCGGAAGTTCGCCGTGCGCTTTTCCTTCCTGTTGTCCATCCCTGCGGTCCTGGGGGCCAATATCCTCAGCATCGGGGAAGCGGTCTCTGCGGGCATCGACGTGAGCCTGCTGCCTGGCTACATCTTCGGGACCATCGTGGCGGCGGTGTCCGGCTACTTTGCCATCCGCCTGGTGAACATGTTAGCGGACAAGGGCAAGTTCGGCAACTTTGCCTACTACTGCTGGGGGGCCGGTGCTGCAGCCGTGGTCGCCTCCCTGATCTTTAAGTGATCTCTGCAAGCAAGGAGTGAATCATGGCTTCCACACAAAAGAAAACCACAAACAACAAGGCAAGCAGCAAGGGAAAGACCGACGGGAAAAAGTCCACCGGGAAGAAGGCCGCGCCCAAGAGCAAAAAGTGGGTCTATGCCCCCAACATGAAGGCCCGCGGGATCGGCGCGGCAGTCTGCGTCTTCCTGGCAGTGATGCTCTTCTTAGGGATGTTCGGTGCCCATGCTGTGGTGGTGGACTTCCTCTACGACGGGGTCAAGGGCCTGGTCGGGTATGGGGCTGTGACCGTGGCCTTTGCCCTGGTGGCGGCTGCGCTGCTTCTGCTGCTTCAGCGGGACAGGAGCGTCCAGGTCCGGCTCTGGTGCATGGGCTTCTTCCCCCTGTTCCTGGGGGCCTTCGTCCATCTCATCCATTCGCCCTACACCTATCAGATGGCCTTTTCCAGCTTCCGCTCCCTCTGGCGGGACGGTGTCAACCTCTACAGCGGCGGCGTGCTGGGCGGTATCCTGAGCATTTCCTTCCAGGCCTGGTTCAGCGCCGTGGGCGCAGGTATCCTCCTGGTCCTGGTGATGCTGGCTCTGCTGGCAGGCATCTTCCGGGTGACCCCGGCGGTCCTGTTCTCCTTCCTGCGGGAACGCCACGCCAAGCGGGCGGCCCACCGCCGGGAGCGGGAGATCTATGACGACGACTATGATGACTACGATTACGAGGACGACTATGACGACGAACCCTTCTATGAGGAGGCTCTGCCGCCGCCCCGTCGGTCCGTGCCCTTTTGGTCCCGGATGATGAACCGGGAGCCTGGGCGGAAAAAGGCGGCGGATCTGCCTTTGGACGAGCCGGAGGAGCCTAAGCCGCCGGTGCAGACCGCGCCCCCGGTCCAGGAGGCCCCGCCGCCCGTTCGGGAGACGAAGCGGGACGAGGACCTGCCTGTCGATGTGGCCGATGTGATCGGCTTTGACGATCCGCTGCCGGAGGAGCTGCCTCCCCAGGAGACCAAGGCCCAGCGGCAGGAGGCCATCCGCCAGGAGACCGGAAAGGTCACCCAGGCGGTGGCCCAGACCCTGGAGGAGCCTCCCAAGGACTACCAGTATCCGCCCTTGGAGATCCTGACCCCGCCCAGCGGGGAGGCACGGCAGGCAGCCAACGAGGAGCTGGAGGGGACCATCGGCCGACTGGCCAGTGTCCTAAACTCCTTTGGCATCGACGGTCATGTGACCGGCGCGGTCCAGGGCCCCTCGGTCACCCGGTATGAGGTGGCCCTGGAGCAGGGGGTCCGGCTGAACAAGCTCACCAACCTCTCTGACGACGTGGCTCTGGCTTTGGGTGTGTCCAACGTCCGCATCGCGCCGGTCCCCGGCAAGATCTCCGTGGTGGGCGTAGAGGTCCCCAACCAGGTGGTCATCCCTGTGCCCATCCGGGAGGTGCTGGATTCCGACAACTTCCGCCGCCATAAGTCCAGCGCGGCCTTCTCCGTGGGCAAGGACATCGGCGGCAATTACATCGTGGGGGACTGTGCCAAGCTCCCCCATATGCTCATCGCCGGTACCACCGGCTCCGGTAAGTCTGTGTGCATCAACTCCCTCATCGTGAGTATGCTCTATAAGTCCACCCCGGAGGAGTTGCGGCTCATCATGGTGGACCCCAAGATGGTGGAGCTGGGGGGCTACAACGGCATCCCCCATCTGCTCATCCCCGTGGTCACCGACCCGAAAAAGGCGGCCGGTGCCCTCCAGTGGGCCGTGACCGAGATGATGAAGCGGTACCGCCTGTTTGCAGAGGCCGGGGTCCGGGAGCTGACCTCCTACAACCAGTGGGCCAGGGAGCAGGAAAATGTCTCCCCCATGCCCAAGGTGGTCATCGTCATCGACGAGCTGGCCGACCTGATGCTGGTGGCGGCCAAAGAGGTGGAGGAATCCATCTGCCGGGTGGCCCAGATGGGCCGTGCCTCCGGCATGCACCTGGTCATCGCCACCCAGCGTCCCTCTGCGGACGTGATCACCGGCCTGATGAAGGCCAACATCCCCTCCCGGGTGGCCTTTGCCGTGGCCTCCTCTCTGGAATCCCGCATCATTCTGGACACCACCGGCGCAGAGAAGCTGGTGGGCAAGGGCGATATGCTCTGGTTCCCCCTGGGCTCTGCCAAGCCCCTCCGTGTGCAGGGGTGCTTCATCTCCGACGAGGAGGTGGCCGCTGTGGTGGCCAGCGTGAAGCAGAACAGCACTGCGGACTATGACGACACGGTGCTGGAGCAGATCGAGCAGCATGTCTCCGAGTCCGAGAAGAAGGGCAAGGGCAGCGGCGGCGGCTATCCCGGCGGCGACGACGGCGGCGAGGAGCAGGACGAGATGTTCCCGGCAGCTGTGGATGTCATCCTGGAGCTTGGACAGGCTTCGGTCTCCATGCTCCAGCGCCGGCTGAAGCTGGGCTATGCCCGGGCGGCCCGTCTGGTGGACCAGATGGAGCAGAAGGGTATCGTCGGGCCCTTTGAAGGCTCGAAGCCGCGGCAGCTCCTCATCACCAAGGAGCAGTGGCAGCAGATGCAGAACGGCGGGGAAGTGGGCGACGCGCCCCCGGCGGAGCCGCCGGTGGAGGAGGAGATCCTCTCCTTCGACCCGGTCCCCCAACGATTCGAAGGGATCTGAACCAAGGACCGCTTTCTTCGGAAGGCGGTCCTTTTTGGATCTCTATGACCATTTTCAACAAAAAACCTGGTGCATGAAGAATTAAAATCGTCAGGATATCGTATTATGGATTGAAGAAATCATTTTTTAGTGCTATAATAAAAGTAAAGAAAGCCAGCGTTTCACGGCAGGAAGAAGAGGACCTGGGTATGTATTTCGATGACCCGATCACATTAGACTACGACACCTTTGAAGATCTCCTGTCGGATACCGAGCAGCACAGGCTCTGTTGGATGCACCATGACCTCCTGTCCGACCGACGGATCGGCGGGCTGTTCGCCGCCTGCGGAGGTGCAGGCCGTCCCGAAGATCGGGAGGACTCTGCCACGGCCTGGGTGGCGGCGGGCCGACAGGAAAACAGCTTTTACTTATTATTTAAATGGTATAGGGACTTTTACGGCCCACCGGCCCGGGGTGACCTCTACTACATCCAGCGGGACTGGGGGCCGGAGCGGCGGCTGCGCATCCGTCCGATGCGGACGAACGCCCTGTTGGCCCTGGGCCGCCAGGGGAAGCTGATGTGCGACAGCCTTTGGAACCGCATCGGTGACAACGCCGTCGAGGCCTTTGGGGAGACCGATTTCGAGACCACGGCCCTGCAGAGGCTCCTGACCCTCCTGGACGGAAATCCAGGCCGGGAGCTGGCGGTGTTCGACTGGTACCTGGGGCGGATCAGCGACGGGCAGAAGGCGGCCCAGTGCGCCACCATCGCCGCCTACTTCCAGGGCGTGCAGACGGTGAAGGAACTGCTCTACCAGGTCCTCGTGGACCGGGACGGGGAGGGGGACCGCCTGGACCTCCAGGACTTTTTGGCCGTCCTCCACCGCCTGACCGGGGGGCTGGATGAAAAACGACTCTCCGAGCTGACAGCCATTTTCCAGGACCTGGCCGATCAGTTTTGCTCGGACCCCATCCGGGGGCCCTTCCTGAGCAAGACCGTCGGCCGCACCCTGCTCCAGCTCACCCAGCGGGGAGAGCTGCTGTGGGTCCGCCTGAATGGTCAGGGGCGGCGGCGGCTCCTGCGGGAGCTCTACTGCCGCTGTGCGCCCCGGCAGGTCCGGGAAGCTTTCGTGCCCTGGCCGGAGGCCCTGTATTTCACTGTGGTCCGCCGGGCCCCCATGCGGGAGCTGCCCCGGGGCATCTACCTGGCCTGCCAGCGGGAGCTGCCCTATGGCCGCAGCGGAGGGGACCTCTTCTGGCTGGAGCACATGGACAGCGCCGTGATCCACCTGTGCCAGGGGGACTTTTTCGACGAGCTGCTGGGCAGTCTGCTGGAGACAGACGCACCGGAGATCGTTCTGCACGGCGGCCATCGCCGGACGGCGGATCTGCCGGGGACCTATGCGGTCCTGCTGAAGGAGGCCTATGACAAGCTGGAGCAGCGGGGCCATCGACCGGGCGGCGACCAATGGGACCGGATCTATTGACGCACCATCCCACGCGGGATCTTGTATAACAGCATGACATACTATGATACGATCAGGAGGTAACAGGATGGAACTTGTGAGATTGCAGATCGAGGACGAGCTGGCCATTGTCACCATCGACCGGCCCCAGTGTATGAACGCCCTGAACAACCAGGTCTATGAGGAGATTATTGCGCACCTGGAGGCCATCCAGGCCAACGATCAGGTGAAGGTGGTCATCCTCACCGGCGCAGGGGAGAAGGCCTTTGCCGCCGGGGCAGACATCGCCCAGATGGTCCATCAGGACGTGAAGGAAGGGCGGTACCTGGGCGGCCTGTGCCACCGCAGCGCCTATCTCCTGGAAAATATGCGCCAGGTGACCATCGCGGCGGTGAACGGCTTCGCCCTGGGCGGCGGCTGTGAGCTGACCCTGGCCTGCGACATCCGGGTGGCGGCGGAGAACGCCCGCTTTGCCCTGCCGGAGGTGGGCCTCGGCATCATCCCCGGCGGCGGTGGCACCCAGCGGCTCAGCCGGATCATCGGCGTGGGCCGGGCCAAGGAGATGATCTTCACCTGCGACCAGATCGACGCCCAGGAGGCCTATCGCATGGGCCTCGCCAACCATGTGGTGCCGCGGGAGGAGCTGATGGATTTCTGCAGGGTCATGGCCCGCAAGATCGCCTCCAAGGCCAGCTATGCAGTGTCGGTGGCCAAGGCATCCATCAACACCAGCGAGAACGTGGACCTGCCCAGCGGCTGCGCCCGGGAGCAGGATCTGCTGGGTCTGCTGTTTGCGACCCACGACAAGCAGGAGGGCATGGAGGCCTTTTTGGAGCGCCGCAAACCCCAATTTACGGACTTTTAAGGCGAAAGGGCATTTTCGTCAATGTGCCCATAGCAAAGTTGCCCAATAGGGAAACCCCTTGCGCCGCAAGGGGTTTCCCGGAAGGATACCGGCCGGTCTGGGGAAGATCGGTCGGTATTTTTGTGAAGTGTAACGAAAAATCAACGAAAAGTTAACAAAAAGGTTACAACAGACAACGAATT
>CAYNZG010000043.1:0-9483 GCA_964401525.1 uncultured Ruminiclostridium sp. | reverse complement strand
CCCCCACCCCGGGCACCCCGGGGATGTTGTCCGAGGCATCCCCCATCAGGGCCTTCAGGTCCACCATCCGGGGCGGCTCAAAGCCGTAGATCTCCCGGAAGGCACCTGGATCCATCTCCTTGGTGGTGGTCTTCCCCATGCGGCTGGTGACCAGCTCGATGTAGGTGTGGTCCGTGACCAGCTGGAGGGAGTCCTTGTCCCCGGTGGCCACCCGGCAATCCCACCCGGCAGCCTCACACCGGCGGGAGATGGTGCCGATGAGATCATCGGCCTCCCATCCGGCCAGCTCGTACCGGGGGATGTTCATGGCATCCAGCACCTGCTTGAGCACAGGCATCTGCACGGCCAGCTCCTCCGGCATCCCCTTGCGCTGGGCCTTATAGCCCTCGTAGGCCAAGTGCCGGAAGGTGGGCTCCCGCCGGTCAAAGGTGACACACAGCCCGTCCGGGTCCACCTCTTCCTCCATGCGGCGGAGGATATTCAAAAAACCAAAGATCGCGTGGGTGGGAAACCCCTTTTGGTTCGTCAGGGGATGCATGCCGAAAAAGGCACGGTTGACGATGGAGTTTCCGTCGATCACCAGCAGCTTCATTGCTTCACTTCCTTTGCTGCGGGTCTGTCCCGCTCAGGTTACGATTTCATACAATAAAATATTGTAACAAGGATCGGGCGGAAAATCAATTCTTGCGGCAAGAATTGACAAGGCTTTCCCCATCCTTTATCATGAGGGTATCTATTCGGAAAGGAGCTGTTCCTATGCAGCCGCGTTCCCTGCCCCCCATTCCCCTGGCCACGGCCATCCTCACGGCCCTGACCGCCCTGGGGTACCTCTTTCATCTCTGTCTCGGCCTGCGGTACTTTCCCGCCTGGCTGATCTTCCTGTCCCTGTTGGGCTTCGGCGTGTACGCCTTCCTGGCCGTGGTCCTCTTCTTCCGCCGCCGGGACATCATGCTCCCCATCGCCGCGGCGGCCTTGTGTTTGCTGGACCTGGTGTATCTGATGCGCAGCTTCACCAGCGTGTGGAGCTTTTTAGGGAGCATCCTCACCTTAGTGGCCTCCCTGTGTCTGCTGGGCGCAGCCCTCTCCACCACCCTGCCGGTCTGCTATCCCTACGCAGCCTGGGCAGAAAAGCTCTGGTTCCTGCCCGGCCTGACCGCTGCCTTGGGTTCGTTCCTGTCAGTGGCCGCCTATCCCTCCCTGAGCAGCCTCCTCTCTGCCCTGTTCTCCATCGCTCTGTACTTCCTCCTGGCCATGACCATCCTCTTCCCGGAGGGCCTGCCCGGTCAGGGCCCCCTCTCGCCCCAGGAGCCTCAGCCGGAGGAATCCGCAGACTTCGGCCCGCCCGGACAGGCCTGCGCCGCTTCGGCAGAGCCGCTCTCCCCGGCAGAGTCTTGGGACGGCTACTGCGATATGCTCAAGCACGTTCTGCTGCTGATCTTCACCTTTGGGGTGTGGTATCTCATCTGGGTCTACCGGACCACTGAGTACTTAAATCAGGTAGAGGAAGCCCCCTGGCGGACCCCCACCAGCCAGCTCCTGCTGTGCCTGTTCGTCCCCTTCTACAGCATCTATTGGATCTATCAGAGTGCCAAGCGGCTGGACTGCCTGGCCCATCGGCAGGGGGTGTTCTCCGACCTGCGGGTCCTCTGCCTGGTGCTGGCCTTCTTCGTGCCCGTCCTGCCCGCCGCCCTCCTGCAGGAAAAGATGAACCAGCTCTCCGGCCGCCAGGAGGCCGCCGCCTCCTTCGTCTCCCCCATGGGCGACGAAGCCCTCTCGGCCCGGCTGCGGACCTATAAGGACCTGCTGGACGACGGCCTCATCACCCAGGAAGACTACGACGCAAAGAAGGCCCAGATCTTGGGACTGTGACAGGCTGTGAGCCCTCCCAGACAGTGCCGCCTGGCAGGGGCCCTCGACCTCATGCCCCTTGCGTAAAAACGGTTTCGCGCGTCTCAAGACCCTCCCAAAAGGAAATTTTTCCTTCGGGAGGGTCTTTTTGTTTGAAGGATGAACTGCGTTCTTCCATCGTTTTTGACAAAACCGCATTTTTGTCCTGGAATGAAAGTTTTTTTTCGTATTTTTTATATTCTTTATTTTTTGTCTCAAAAACGACTCGTTTCCGATGTAAAACCTCCAAATCCCCGCCGTCTTTTGCGGTTTTCTCCGTATTTTTCCATGAAACCCTGCAGTTCGAGCGATTGACAAATGCGGCATTTGGGGGTAGGATAAAGTTGTTATAATGTTACAAGAAAACATAATAATAGGACAGCGGAGCTTCTGCGGTGCAGGATGCGTTCTTTTCTTTTGCATTTTGCGCCCCTGGATCCCGTCCCCTCTGCATAACAGCCCTTCGGAACAGATCCTGAGAACGAGATATGCAAACTATTGTAAAGGAGAGAAAGCCTTATGAGTCTGAGTCTGGAAAACCTGACCTGCAACTGCGACCTCGGCAGCACCGACGAAGAAAAGTATGCGCTGATCGGCAAAGTGATCGACACATACAAGGATAAGGAAGGCAGCTTGATCCAGGTCCTGCACGCGGCCCAGGAGATCTACGGTTACCTGCCCCTGGAGCTGCAAAAATTCATCGCCCAGCGCATGGACCTCCCCCTGTCTGAGGTCAACGGCGTTGTCAGCTTCTATTCCTTCTTCTCGACCGAAGAACGCGGCAAGCACACCATCCACGTCTGCATGGGCACCGCCTGCTATGTCCGCGGCGCGCAGAAGGTCGTGGACGCCCTGGAGGAAAAGCTGAACGTCAAGGTCGGCCAGGTCACCGCCGACAAGAAGTTCACCCTGGATGTGGCCCGCTGCATCGGTGCCTGTGGTCTGGCTCCCGCCGTCATGGTGGACAACGATGTCCACAGACAGGTCCAGGCCTCCGGTCTGGATGCCATGCTGAACAAGTATTAACGGGAGGTGTCGAACGTGGCAAGAATCAACGATAAATACGACCTGTCGAGAATCAAGTATAACTACCGCGCCGAGATGGGCCAGTATGAGCACCACATCTTCCTCTGCGCCGGTGCCGGCTGTATCTCCTGCGGCTGCGCTGATGTGGAACGAGCCGCTGTGGAAGCTCTGGACCAGTACAACCTGAACAGCCAGGTGAAGATCATCGAGACCGGCTGTATCGGCCTATGTTCCCTGGGGCCTGTCATGCTGGTCATGCCGGAGCGCACCTTCTATGTGGGCCTCTCCCCCAAGAACATCGGCAAGGTCATCAAGTCCCACTTCGTGGACGACGTGGTGGCAGAGAACTACTGCTATCAGGACCCCAAGACCAAGGAATATGTCCCCTGCATCGACGACATCCCCTTCTATAAGGATCAGGTCCGCATCGCCCTGGCCGGCTGCGGCACCACCGAGTTCGACAAGATCGACGCTTACATCGCCACCGGCGGCTACTCCACCCTGTACAAGGCCGTCACGGAAATGTCCCCCCAGGATGTCATCGACGAGATCAAGAATTCCGTCCTCCGCGGCCGCGGCGGCGGCGGCTTCCCCACCGGCGTGAAGTGGCAGGCCGGTCACGATGCCGTGGCAGACCAGAAGTACATCGTCTGCAACGCCGACGAAGGCGACCCCGGCGCCTTCATGGATCGCTCCATCATCGAGGGCACTCCCCATAAGCTCATCGAAGGCATCGTCATCGGCGGCTACGCCATCGGCGCCACCAAGGGCTATGTGTACATCCGCGCAGAGTATCCCATCGCCGTCAACCGCCTGAGCAAGGCCATTGAGCAGGCCAAGGAATCCGGCCTGCTGGAGGCCCCCCTCTTCGGCACCGACTTCCAGTTCAGCCTGGAGATCCGCATCGGCGCAGGCGCCTTCGTCTGCGGCGAGGAGACCGCTCTGATGGAATCCATCGAGGGCCACCGCGGTGAGCCCCGTCAGAAGCCCCCCCTGCCCTTCCAGGCAGGCCTCTTCGGCAAGCCCACCATCATCAACAACGTGGAGACCTTCGCCAACGTCCCCTATATCATCAAGCATGGCTCCGACGGCTATACCCAGTATGGCCGCGAGGGCGCACACGGCACCAAGGTCTTCGCTCTGGCCGGTGACATCGTCAACGCCGGTATCATCGAAGTCCCCATCGGCATGCCCCTGCGCAACATCATCGAGAACATCGGCGGCGGCCTCATCGGCGGCAAGGAGTTCAAGGCAGCCCAGGTGGGCGGCCCCTCCGGCGGCTGCATCACCGCAGCAGACATCGACGTTCCCATGGACTACGCCGACCTGATCGCCAAGGGCGCCATGATGGGCTCCGGCGGCCTCATCGCCATGTCCACCGACACCTGCATGGTGGACACCGCCCGCTTCTTCATGGACTTCGTCCAGGACGAGTCCTGCGGCAAGTGCGTGGCCTGCCGTCTGGGCACCAAGCGCATGCTGGAGATCCTGCAGCGCATCACCCAGGGCAAGGGCAAGAAGGACGACATCGACCGCCTGCTGGAGCTGGGTGCCGTGGTCAAGGACACCGCCATGTGCGGCCTGGGCCAGACCGCTCCCAACCCCATCCTCTCTACCATCCGTTACTTCCGCGACGAGTATGAGGCTCACATCCTGGATCACCGCTGCCCCGCCGGCCGCTGCCAGGCTCTCACCGTCTTCGAGATCGACACGCAGAAGTGTATCGGCTGCACCCGCTGCAAGAAGCACTGCCCCGTGCTGGCTATCACCGGCGAGCTGAAGAAGCCTCATGTGATCGATCACGCACTTTGTATCGGCTGCGGCGCTTGCTATGGCAGCTGCCCCGTGGATGCGATTCATCCCACCAAGAGGGAGGAGGAACACTAAGCTATGAGTATGATCAATTTGACTATCAACGGTATCCCCTGTCAGGCCAAGGAAGGCAGCACTATTCTGGAAGCTGCCCTGGCCAACGACATCCATATCCCCACCCTCTGCCACCTGCCCGATGTACATAAGTTCGGCACCTGCCGCATCTGCGTGGTGGAACAGGTCGGTGCCAAGAACCTGCAGGCCTCCTGCATGGTGGAGGCCAAGGAGGGCATGGAGATCTACACCCACTCCGAGCGCGTGCGCAAGGCCCGCAAAGCTCTGTACCAGCTCATCATCTCTGACCACAACAAGAACTGCCTGTCCTGTCTGCGCAACCAGGACTGCGAGCTCCAGGCCCTGGGCCGTGAGCTGGCCGTGCTGGGCGACCCCTACGCCGGCGAGACCACCTTCAAGGGCAACGTGGATATCTCCGAGTCCATCACCCGCGACACCACCAAGTGCATCCTGTGCCGCCGCTGCGTCACCGTCTGCAACCAGATCCAGGGCGTGTCTGTGCTGAACGCCCAGAACCGCGGCTTCAACACCACCATCGCTCCCGTCACCGGCATCAAGCTGGGCGACACCAACTGCTCCTTCTGCGGCCAGTGCGTCACCGTCTGCCCCACCGGTGCTCTGTCCTCCACCGTCCACGAGGACCGCATCTGGAAGGCTCTGGAGTCCTTCGACAAGCATGTCATCGTGCAGACCGCTCCCGCTGTCCGCGTGGCCCTGGGCGAATGTTTCGGCCTGGAGCCCGGCACCATCCAGACCGGCCGCATGGTCGCCGCGCTGCGCCAGATGGGCTTCTACCGGGTCTTCGACACCAACTGGGCCGCTGACCTGACCATCATGGAAGAGGGCACCGAGTTTCTGCAGCGGTTCGCCACCGCCCTGGACGGCGGCAATGCCACCCTGCCCATGATCACCTCCTGCTCCCCCGGCTGGGTCAAGTTCTGCGAGAACCACTTCCCCGAGCAGCTGGACCACCTGTCTACCTGCAAGTCTCCCCACACCATGATGGGTGCAGTCATCAAGCACTTCTATGCCAAGAAGCTGGGCCTGAAGCCCGAGGATGTGTTCGTGGTCTCCGTCATGCCCTGCACCGCCAAGAAGACCGAGATCGCCCGTCCCGAGATGCAGAACGACGGCCTGCCCAACGTGGACGCTGTCATCACCACCCGCGAGCTGGGCGACATGATCCGCGCTGCCGGCATCGACTTCATGAACCTGCCTGAGGAAGAGTTCGACGATCCTCTGGGCCGCTCCTCCGGTGCAGCCGACATCTTCGGCACCACCGGCGGCGTCATGGAAGCTGCTCTGCGCACCGTCTATGAAATCATCACCGGCCGTGAGCTGCCCTTCCCCGATCTCCACGTCTCCCCCATCGTGGGCCTGGAAGAGATCAAGGAAGCCACCATCAAGCTGGAGAACGTCAAGTCCGAGTGGTCCGCTGCCGAGGGCTTTGAGGTCAAGGTAGCCGTCACCAGCGGCCTGCGCGGCGCCCGCAAGCTCATGGAGCAGGTGGAGGCCGGTACCTCCCCCTACCACTTCATCGAAGTCATGGGCTGCCCCGGCGGCTGCATCACCGGTGGTGGCCAGCCCCGCACCCACGACATCAACGGCACCCGGAAGGCCCGTATGGAAGCCATCTATCGTGCAGACGAGGGCAAGACCCTGCGCAAGTCCCACGAGAACCCCGACATCCAGGCCTTCTACTCCGAATTCGCCGGCGAACCTGGCGGCCACTGGTCTCACGAATATCTGCACACGCACTATGTCAAGCGCGGCATCTACAACGAGCTCTGCAACGAGAGCTTCACTGTGGAGACCGACTGATCTTCCCCATCATCCCCCCAGGGGCGAGACCGAAGTCTCGCCCCTTTTCCCTTCCAATTTTCTATGTTATAGGGTATAATAAGACCGAAATCATCTCATCTCTAAGGAGGAACCTATCATGGGATTTCTGACTGGTAAGACCGCCATCATCACCGGCGGCGGCCGGGCTGTGCTGGCCGACGGCCGCAGCGGCTCCATCGGCTACGGCATCGCCACCGCCTACGCCAAGGAGGGGGCCAACCTGGTCCTCACCGGCCGCAACATGAAGAAGCTCACCGATGCCAAGGAGGAGCTGGAGCGTCTGTACGGCATCCAGGTCCTGCCCATCCAGGCCGATGTCTCCGCCGGGGCCGACAACGAGGCCGTGGTACAGAAGGTCGTGGACCAGGCCGTGGCCACCTTCGGCTCCATCGACGTGCTCATCAACAACGCCCAGGCCTCCGCCTCCGGCGTGACCCTGGCCGACCACACCACCGAGCAGTTCGACCTGGCTCTGTACTCCGGTCTGTACGCCGCCTTCTACTACATGAAGGCCTGCTACCCCCACCTTGCCAAGAGCAAGGGCACCGTCATCAACTTCGCCTCCGGCGCAGGTCTCTTCGGCAACTTCGGCCAGTGCGCTTACGCCGCCGCCAAGGAGGGCATCCGCGGCCTGACCCGCGTGGCCGCTACCGAGTGGAGCAAGGACGGCATCAATGTGAACATCATCTGCCCCCTGGCCTGGACCGCTCAGCTGGAGCAGTTCCAGACTGCCTATCCTGAGGCCTTCGCCGCCAACGTGAAGACCCCGCCCATGGGCCACTTCGGCGACGTGGAGCTGGAGATCGGCCGCCCCTGCGTGCAGCTGGCCCACCCCGACTTCAAGTATATGACCGGCGAGACCCTGACCCTGGAAGGCGGTCTGGGCCTGCGCCCCTGATCTCTCACTGCGCAAAAGAACGGGCTTCGGCCCGTTCTTTTTGTCTGCGGCAACGGCTTCGGCTTGCCCGGGCCGCCTAAGTGTGCTATGATATCTGGACTACCCTTCTAAAGAAAGGAAGGTGCCCCATGCCCCTGTCCATGAAGCCCCGGGACTACTGCTTTGACAACTTAAAATGTATCCTGATCTTCCTGGCGGTGCTGGGCCATCTGCTGACCATCTCCCCGGAGTGGTGCGGCTGGAACGACAGCCTGTACCGGGTGATCTACTCCTTCCATATGCCGGTGTTCCTCTTCGTCACCGGCTGGTTCGCTGTCTACAAGCGGCGGACGATCATCTTCCACCTGGCCTATCTCTACTTCCTGTTCCAGACTCTCCACCGGGTCTTTCTCCACGGGTTTTTGGAGGGAGAGTCTATCGTGCTGGTGTACACCACCCCCTCCTGGTCCCTTTGGTACCTGCTGGTGAGTCTGCTGTTCTACCTGCTCATCCCCCTGTTCAACCTGCGGGGGAAGCGGCGGCGGACCTGCGTGCTCCTGCTCTTTTTCTTCCTGTCCGTGTGCTACGGACTGGACCCGGAGATCGGGAAGTTCCTTTCCCTGGGTCGGTTCTTCTCCTTCCTCCCCTTCTTTGCCCTGGGGTTCTACGCCCGGGACTATAAGGACGCTATCCTCTCCTTCTCCAACCGGCCTGTCTGCCTGGGGCTGACTGCCGGGGTGATCGCCGCTACGGTCTACCTGCTCCGGTCCTGCACCCTGCCCAACGCCGTGTTCTATGGCTCCCACTCCTTCGAGGCCCTGGACTGCGACATCGTCACCAAGCTCTTTTTGCAGATGCTGGCCTGCCTGTGGCTGGCCTTCTTCCTGCTGGTTGTGCTGCCCCGGATCAACCGGCGCATCCCCTTCCTGAGCACCGCCGGGAAAAACACCCTGGCCGTCTATCTGCTCCACGCCGTCCCCGTGAAGCTCATGGACCACTTTGCCCTGACCACCGACTTCACCCCCTGGCAGACGCTGCTCACCGCCCTGCTCATCCTGCTGGTGTTCGGCAACAATCCCATGGGCCGCTTTTTCCACAAGGTGTTCACCGGCTGGTGGCTGGAAAAGCTGTGGAACAAAATGGAGCCCCGCGCCAACCCCCGAAATCATTTTGACTGAACAAAAACCCCCGAGGGTATCCCTCGGGGGTTTTTTGTTCTCACTGCGTTCTTTTTTCCCAAAAAAGGCAGCTTACGCTGCCCTTTTCGAGTTCCTATCTTACTTGCCAAAAGGATAGGAGATGCATAAGCATTTCTCAAAAATACAAGCGTGATCTTCGTTAGGCAGAACGGCTGTCATCCAGAGCCTTGACTTCGTCCACGCTGATCTCCAACACATCGGCAATATCTTCGTAGGTGTACTTGCCCGTTCTCAGCATACGCCGCGCGATGCTGAGTGTTTTCGCTCTGGCCGCCTCACGCGCAGCTTCGTTTCTCATATCTTCCATAGCCTTGCACATAGTCTCACATCCCATTTCACCTATACTATAGCATGGAAATGCGGTCCACAGGTAAATGTGGACCGCATTTTTATCACTGCGTATTTTCCGCGCTGAAAATCGCGGATATAGGCTTTTTTACTTGCCGAAGTAACGCTGCAGCAGACCGGCGAAAGCCTTGCCGTGGCGAGCCTCGTCGCGAGCCATCTCGTGGACGGTGTCGTGGATGGCATCCAGGTCCAGAGCCTTGGCGCGCTTAGCCAGGTCGAACTTACCGGCGGTAGCGCCGTTCTCGGCCTCCACACGCATCTCCAGGTTCTTCTTGGTGGAGTCGGTCACGACTTCGCCCAGCAGCTCAGCAAACTTTGCAGCGTGCTCTGCTTCTTCATAAGCAGCCTTCTCCCAGTACAGGCCGATCTCGGGATAGCCCTCGCGGTGAGCCACACGAGCCATAGCCAGGTACATAC
>CAYNZG010000042.1:0-9581 GCA_964401525.1 uncultured Ruminiclostridium sp. | reverse complement strand
GGAGGGCGGGGGTGTAGAGGTAGCTGGAGTCGGGGAACCGGGGGCCGAACTCCGGCAGGTTCTCGCCCCGCAGGGGGGACTCCAGGAAGATCTTGATCTGGTCGGTGATGAGCATCAGGTCACCGGCCCGGAACTTCCAGTTGACACCGCCGGCGGCGTTGGTGACGAAGAGGGTGTCGCAGCCCAGCAGGTGCAGGACCCGCACAGCGTAGCTGACTTCTTCATAGGAATAGCCCTCGTAGTGGTGCATCCGGCCCTGCATGACTGCCACGGGCTTGCCCGCCAGGGTGCCGAAGACCAGCTGCCCCTTGTGACCGGGGGCGGTGGAGTGCTTGAAGTGGGGGATGTCTCCGTAGGGGACGACGATGGGGTCTTCCACGACATCACCCAGATAGCCCAGGCCGGAGCCGAGGACCATGGCGACCTTAGGCCGGAAGCTGCCTAACTTGGTCCGCAGAAAATCTGCGCTCTGCTGATAGTGCGCATAGGTAAAATTCATAAAATGACCTCCGCGTGTGTATGATGTGCCGGTCCGGGACCGGGGGATAGAAAGCGATACCAAAATATATTACACCCAGCAGAAATAAAATGCAATGTTTTCCCTTATTGTTCAAGGGTTTTTAACATTTGCGGGAGGAGAAAACGCGGTGTGCGCTTCCGCCCGCTGCCCTCGGATTGACAGCTTTTGTTGAACCGTGATAAAATGCCCATACTTTAAACAAAAGAAACTGCACCCTGTCGGTGCCGGTTTCTCAAGGAGATGTGAGAGGTCTATGGTTTCCAACTGCTTGTTCGTGGGCCTCGGCGGCGGAGCCGGGGCCATCTGCCGCTATCTGGTGGGCCTGCTCCCGGTCCTCCAGCGGGGGGCCTTTCCGCTGCCCACGCTGCTCATCAACGTGGCAGGCTCCTTTCTCATCGGCCTCATCGCCCAGCGGGCGGGCAGTCCGGCGGGGATGGATCCCCACCTGCTCCTGTTGCTGAAGGTGGGCTTCTGCGGTGGCTTCACCACCTTTTCCACCTTCTCCCTGGAGTCCCTGACCCTGTTGGAGGAGGGCCGCCTGGGGCTGTTCGCCCTCTACGCTGCCCTGAGCCTCCTCCTCTGCCTGGCAGGCGTGGCCTTGGGCAGAGCGGTGGGCGGATGACCAGAGCATCCAACCCCTACCTCACAGGATATCGACCCCGTTCCTACGCGCCCAGCCGGTGGGCGTACCTCCTGCTTTTTTGACAAGGGAAAAACCCGGGGCCGACTGCAAAGCAGTCGGCCCCGGGTCTTTCATTCTTTGATCGTGGACAGAGCTTCCAGCAGGGTCTGGCAGCGGGCCAGCAGGGCGGTGGTCTCTGCGCGGGCAGGTCCCAGATCTCTGGCCCGGGTGGCCAGTTCCAGCCGCTCGGCCCAGTCGCCCAGCGCCATGCCCCCGACCCAGCGGACCGCGCTCTTGAGGCTGTGGACCTCGATGGCGTAATCCTCCCAGGTCTCCGCCTGGAAGGTCTCCCGGATGCGTTGGAGCTTTTCGGGGAGCTGATCCCGGAAGAGGAGCAGCGTCTTGCGGTAGAGGGCGGCGTTGCCGCAGTAGCCGATGCCCTGGGCCGCGTCGATGTCCGGCAGGGCGGCCAAGTCCTCCGGCGGGGCCTCCTGAGCCGGGGGAGTCTCCTGGGGAAGGACGGTGGGGATCTGCTTGTCTTCCGGGAGCCAGGTGGTCAGGGCCTTGTCCAGGGCATCCAGCTCCACCGGCTTGGAGATGTAGTCGCTGAAGCCGTTGGACAGGAAGAATTCCTTCATGCCCTTCATGGCGTTGGCGGTGAGGGCCACCACGGGCAGCACCGCGAAGTAGGGGTCCTTTTTGCCCATCTCCCGGATGCGGCGGGTGACCTCCACGCCGTCCATGTCGGGCATCATGTGGTCCATGAACACCAGGTCCGGCCAGACCTGGGTGATGGTGTGCAGGGCCTCCTGCCCGGACCGGGCGGTGTGGACCTCCATCCCATAGGGCCGCAGGAGTCCCTGGCAGACCTTCAGGTTCAGGGGCTGGTCGTCCACCACCAGGACCACCCCCTCCGGAGCGGTGAAGCTGTTGTAGAAGGGCGCGTCGTCCTGGCGGGGCTGGCCGCGGTAGGGGCCGCAGGGGGTGGGGTCGATGACCTTCTGGGGCAGGTAGACCCAGAAGTCGCTGCCCTGGCCGTAGGTGCTCTGCACGCCTAGCTGGCCGTTCATCATCTCCGTGAGGCTCTGGCAGATGGGCAGGCCCAGGCCGGTGCCCTCGATGTGGCGGTTGCCGCCCTGCTCCAGGCGGTCGTAGCTGCGGAAGATGTAGGGCAGGTCCTCGGCCCGGATGCCCGCGCCGGTGTCCTCCATGTGGATGAGCAGGGCCCCGTTCTCCCCGTCAGGCCCCCAGTCCACCGCCAGGGTCACGGAGCCGACGGCGGTGTATTTCACCGCGTTGGAGCCTAAGTTCATGATGATGTGGCTGAGGTTCACGCTGTCGCCGAAGAGGGTGGCGGGGATGTCCTCCTCCACCTGGACGATGAACTCCAGGTTCTTCTCCTGGGCGCGCATCCGCAGGACGGTGATGATGTCGTGGAGGACCGAGAGGATGTGGTAGCTCTCCGGGACGATGGACATTTTCCCGGCCTCGATCTTGGACAGATCCAGGATGCTGTTGATGTTTTCCAGCAGGATGCGGCCGCTGCCCCGGATGTCCCGGAAGCAGTTGTCCTTTTCCTGGGGGCTCTCCTCCCGGAGGCCCAGCTCCGACATGCCCAGGATGGCGTTCAGAGGGGTGCGGATGTCGTGGCTCATGTTGGCCAGGAACTGGGACTTGGCCTGGCTGGCGGCCTCGGCGGCCTCGGCGGTGACCCGGGCCTTCTCCTCCTCCTGGCGGAGGTTCATGGTGTCGGTCTCGTCCTCGAAGATCCAGAGGGTCTTGGGGGCCTCCTCCCGGTAGCCGGGCATGGGCAGGATGCGCATATTCAGCCAGGAGCCGTCCTTCTTCTGGAAGGTCAGCTCTGCCTGGGACTTTTCCCGGAGGAGCCGGATGAGGTTGTCATACTGGATGAGCCGCTGGAAGGCGGTCAGGTGCTCCGGGGCCACGAACTCCCGGCCATAGGCCTCCATGGTGCTGCTGAGGGTGCCGTCGGTCTGGTTCAGCAGGTTGGAGAAGTAGTCGGGGACCTGGATGGGCCGGGTCAGGTCCTCCTTCAGGTCCACCACATAGATGCCCTGGTAGTAGTTGGCGATGACGTGGACGAAGTCCAGCTCGTCCTCGGACTCCACCAGCTTTTGCATGAGGGTCTCTTCCTTTTCCCGGAGCTGCCGCCGCTCCTCCAGCTGGGCCTTGCGGTGGTCGTTGGCCTGGCGGACCAGGCAGTTGGCCTTGACCTGCCGGGAGGCTGCGTCACGGAAGAGATAGATCTCCGCCGTGTGCCAGATGTAGCCCTTCCCGTCCTCGGTCTTCACCCGGTAGTCCAAAAAGTGCTCGCTGGTGTTGGTGAGGAACGCGCCCAGCAGGGCATTCCGGTCCAGGGTCCGGGAGAAGGTCTCCCGGTCTTTGGGGTGCACGGTGGGGCCGAGGACCTGGGAGATCAGCTCCGTGTAGGTCAGGGGGGAGCCGTCCTCCCGGGTGCGGTGGGCAAAGGCCTCCTGGCCCAGGAGGGGCCGCCAGGTGTCGTTTTCCAGAAAGATCTCCAGACCGGCCACGGTATCGGCCATCATGCGGCGCAGGAGCTTTTCCGCCGCTTCCTGCTGGTATCGCTCCTGGACCTCCTGGGTGACCACCCGGATGGTGCCCAGGGCCACGGCGGGCTTTAAGTCCTCCTGGGCCTCCAGACGGATCTGGAGCCAGGTCTCCTCCTGGTCCATGGTCTGAAACTCCAGCTCGCTGCCCTGCCCCAGAGCGGCCTGATCCAGGGCGGCCTGGAAGGCGGCCTCCCACTGGCCGGAGCAGTTCAGATAGTCCAGCAGGGCCTTGGTGGTGGGGAAGAGGGTGGCCCGCAGGTTCTGGCCCTGGTCCGGGGCGGGGGAGAGCAGGCGGATGGTCCCGTTGGCCAGCAGCTCAAAGACCTGGGTGTTGGTGCCGGGGAGGACCACATTGATGAGGGAGTTGTTCCGGGCGATCATCTGCCGGAGCTTTTCCTGAAAGGTCCGTTCCCGGATGGACTGGTGCAGGACGGTGGCGGCGACCAGCACCAGATAGAGGGCGATGAGCAGGAGCACCGCCAGCAGGGGCGGCGGAGCGTCCATGCCGGGGTCCAGCTCCATCCACAGCAGGATGATGGCGGCGGCCAGGCAGAACGCCACGATGCTGCCGGTGCGGAACAGGCGGATGGTCCGCTGTCGCTTGGCGGGGTCGGTTTGTTTGGTTCGTTTCATGGAACACCCTCCGTTGGGGAAATCATTTGTCTCAGTTTACACGATTCCCCGATGGCCTGCAAGCCCAGAAACGGGAAAAGCCCCCTCCAGCCGGAGGGGGCTTTTCCCGGTGGAGCTCACTCCACGCTCTTCACGGTGTAGCCAGCGTCGGTGACGGCCTTGGTGAGGTCCTCGGCGGTGACGGCGGCGGGGCACTCCACGGCGGCCTTCCCGGCCTCCAGATCCACCTGGGCGGTGACACCGGGGATGGCGTTCAGGGCCTTCTCCACGTGGGCCTTGCAGTGCATGCACATCATGCCTTCGATGCTCATGGTCTTGTTCATGGTAGGTTCTCCTTTCGGTTCCGGCTGTGCCGGGGGTTCTTGGATGGATACGGGGTCCGCCTCCGGGGGGACGGTCCCCTTGGGATAGGGGGAAAAGCGGTTGAGCCGCAGGGCGTTGGTCACCACGCAGAAGCTGGACAGGGACATGGCGGCGGCGGCCAGCATGGGGTTCAGGGTGATGCCCGCCCCTACCAGCACGCCTGCGGCGATGGGGATGCCGATGATGTTGTAGAAGAAGGCCCAGAAGAGGTTCTCCTTGATGTTCCGCAGGACCTGGCGAGAGAGCCGGATGGCGGCGGGCACATCTTCGAGAGTGGACTTGAGCAGGACCACATCGGCTGCGTCTAGGGCCACGTCGGCCCCGGCCCCGATGGCGATGCCCACCTGGGCGCGGGTGAGGGCGGGGGCATCGTTGATGCCGTCGCCCACCATGGCTACGTCGCCCTGCTGGGCCAGGCGGCGGACCTCCGCCTCCTTCTCCTGGGGCAGGACCTGGGCCAGGACCTGGTCGATGCCCACCTGGGCGGCCACGGCCTGGGCGGTGGCCTTCTGGTCCCCGGTGAGGAGGACGGGGGTGATGCCCAGGTCCTTGAGCTGGGCGATGGCGGCAGCCGAGTCCGGCCGGATGGCATCGGCCACGGCGATGAGGCCCAGGAGCTGATGGTCGGCGGCGAAATAGAGGGGCGTTTTGCCCTGCTGGGCCAGGGCCTCGCCCCGGTCCACCCAGGTCTCATCCAGCAGCCCCTGCTCCCGCAGGAAGTCGGTTTTGCCGCCCACCACGGCCTGACCGGCTACGGTCCCCCGGACACCGCTGCCCGGCAGGGCGGCGAAGTCCTCAGCCGTGGGGAGGACCAGCCCCCGGTCGGCGGCGCAGGTGTGGACAGCCCGGGCCAGGGGATGCTCGCTCTGGGCCTCCAGGGCGGCGGCCAGGGTGAGGAGCTGGGTCTCGGAGATCCCCTCGGCGGGGACCAGGTCCGTGACCACCGGCTCCCCCTTGGTGACGGTGCCGGTCTTGTCCAGGACCACCGTGCGGACCTTCCCGGCGGCTTCTAAGCTGGCGGCAGTCTTGAAGAGGATGCCAGACTTGGCTCCTACGCCGCTGCCCACCATGATGGCCACCGGGGTGGCCAGACCTAAGGAGCAGGGGCAGGAGATGACCAGCACGCTCACGGCCCGGGCCACGGCGAAGCCCACGGTCTGGCCCAGGGCCAGCCAGACCAGGCAGGTGATCAGGGCGATGGTCAGCACCGCCGGGACGAAGATGCCGGAGACCTTGTCCGCCAATCGGGCGATGGGAGCCTTGGTGGCGGCGGCCTCCTCCACCAGCTGGATGATGCGGCTGAGGGTGGTGTCTCCGCCCACCCGCAGGGTGCGGACCGTGAGGGCCCCGCTCTGGTTCAGGGTGGCGGCAGTGACCTGGCTGCCGGGGCCCTTGTCCACCGGTAGGCTCTCGCCGGTGAGGGCGGCCTCGTTGACGGCGCTCTGGCCGGAGATGACCTCGCCGTCCACGGGGATGCTCTCCCCGGGGCGGACCAGCACCAGGTCGCCGGGGGCGACCTGGTCAACGGGGACCTCCACCGGCTGGCCGTCCCGGAGGAGGGTGGCCGTCTGGGGGGCCAGGTCCATGAGGGCGCGGATGGCGTTGGTGGTCTTGCCCTTGCTGTAGGCCTCCAGCATCTTGCCCACGGTGATGAGGGTGAGGATCATGGCGGCGCTCTCAAAGTAGTAGCCGCTGTGGCCCCCTCCGGCGGCGTGGCTCCCGCCCACCACCAGGAAGAGCTGGCCCACGCTGTAGACGAAGGCGGCTGCGGCGCCCATGGCCACCAGAGTGTCCATGTTGGGGGCCCGGCGGAGGAGCCCGCCGAAGCCGTTGACGAAGAATTTCTGGTTCACCACCATCACCAGCCCGGCTAACAGCAGCTCATAGAGACCGGCGGCGGCAGGGTTCTCCAAAAGGGCTGGGACCGGCCACCCGGCCATGGGATGGCCCATGGACACATACATCAGGGGGAGCAGCAGGCAGAGACTGACGATGAGGCGGCGGCGGACCGGCTTCCAGTCGCCGGGGTCCTCCTGGGCACCGGCCTTGGCGGCGGCTGCGTCCTCCCGGAGGGGCGACGCGCCGTATCCGGCGCTCTCTACCGCCTGGCAGATGGTCTGGGCGGTGGCCGGAGCGGAGAATTCCACCCCCATGGAGTTGGTCAGCAGACTGACCGCCACCGACTCCACCCCCGGCAGGGCGGAGACCACCTTTTCGACCCGGGCTGAGCAGGCGGCACAGCTCATGCCGGTCACATTGAAACGCTCCATGGAAGGAGCCTCCTTTCTGTGGCCCCTGGCTGGGGCCTGCGGATCATACACTTCTGTTAGTTTGTGCTAACTATCAGGAGTTTAGTCCCTTCGGAAGGAATTGTCAACAGAATTTCCGGATTTAAAACAGTTCGTTGCCTTTTCGGCCCTGGCAGACCTGCTCCAGCATGGTGGAGACCTTCTCCAAGATGGGGGCGGGCACCTGGCGGGACTGGGTGGAGCAGACCGCGGCGCAGGCCATGCAGGAGATGCAGACGGCGGGGTCGGTCTGGGAGGGGTCCTCCTGATCGATGGCCCCCACGGGACATACCTTGGCGCAGAGGCCGCACTTGCCGCAGTCCTCCGTGGCCACGGGCTTGGCGGGCAGGGCACCCAGCTTCTTATAGGGGCGGTTGCCGGGCAGGGTCAGGTTCTGGGGGATGGCTCCGGTCTGGATGCGCTGGCGGATGGTCTCTGCGAAGTCCTCCAGCTCCTGCTTGTCCGCTGCGTCGGGGCGGCCCTGGGCGAAGCGGCGGTCGATGGAGTGCTCCGCGATGGCAGCTACAGCGGCGATGGGGCGGAACCCGGCGGCCTTCAGGCCGTCCTCCAGCTCCAGGAGGGTGTCCTCATAGGCCCGGTTGCCGTAGACGGTCATCAGGATGGCCCGGGCACCGTTGCCCTTCATCTGAGCCAGGCGGTCCATGGCCACCGTGGGCACCCGGCCGCCGAAGGAGGGCACGGCCACCAGGCAGACATCCTCTGCCTGGAAGGTCCGGGCGGAGAAGTCGGCCTCCTTGTCCATCAGGTCGATCTGGACGGCCTCGCTGCACAGGGGGGCCATCAGCAGGTCGGCGGCCTTCTTGGTGCCGCCGGTGGGGCTGAAGAGAAGTTCGTAGTAAGTCATAGCAGTTTGATCCCTTTCTGTTTTGAGTAAGCGCAGGAGCTCGGACAAGCTCTGAATGGTCGTCACATCCCGGTGGACAGGTCCCTTCTTGCGCTGGAGGAGGATGGGGCGGATGCCCACAGACCGGGCCCCCAGCACGTCGGAGGCATAGGAGTCCCCGATGTGGAGGACCTCCTCCGGCTGACAGCCGCTGACCTCCAGGGCCTTCTGGAACAGGGCGCGGCTGGGCTTATAGGCCCGCACATGGTCTGCGCAGACGATGGCGGTGTACTTCAGGTGGTTCTTCTCCATGGCCCGGGCCACATAGCCCTCGCCGTTGTTGCTGAGGACATAGATGGGCAGCGGGCACAGGGCAAAGAAGGTGGGGACATCGGGGAAGACCGGGCCGTTGACCCAAAAGCTCTGCATGAGCTTCAGGAGCTGGCCGGGGTCGTCCTTCATGTCGATGGCCTCTCCCAGGCTGGCCAGGGTCTGATAGACCACCTGGTCGGCATCCAGGTAGGTGGGGCCCACGCTGCGGTCCTCCCAGGCCTTCAGGGTCTCCTGGAAGCGGGCCATCATTTTTTCCGGGTCCTGGAGGGTGCTGCTGGCGCAGGCCCGGCGGATGACCTCGTTCATCTCCCAGCTATCCTCGTCCAGGATGGTGCCGGTGTAGTCCAAAAAGATTGCTTTGATCAAGGGTGACTCTCCTTTTCTGGTTCTGGGGTTTGCTGGCAAGCGGAATGCCCACCCCGGGATGGGGTGGGCATAGGGTGGTTTATTTTGCGTATTCCACGATCTTGACTTCCCGCAGCAGATGCACCTTGATCTGGCCGGGGTACTCCAGCTCGTTTTCGATGCGCTTGGCGATCTCCCGGGCCAGCAGGGTCATTTCGTCCTCGCTGACCACCTCGGGCTTCACGATGATGCGCACCTCGCGACCGGCCTGGATGGCGTAGGATTTCTCCACGCCACGGAAGGAAGAGGTGACCTCCTCCAGCTTTTCCAGACGCTTGATGTAGTTCTCCAGGTTTTCCCGCCGTGCGCCGGGTCGGGCGGCGGAAATGGCGTCGGCCGCCTGCACCAGGCAGGCGATGACGGTCTGGGGTTCCACGTCGTTGTGGTGGGCATGGATGGCATGGACCACGTCCTTGCTCTCCTTGTACTTCCGGGCCAGCTCCACGCCGATGGTGACGTGAGAGCCTTCCACCTCGTGGTCCACGGCCTTGCCCAGGTCATGGAGCAGGCCGGCCCGCTTGGCGGTGGCCACATCCTCGCCGATCTCGGCGGCCATGAGACCGGCCAGCTGAGAGACCTCGATGGAGTGGTTGTAGACGTTCTGGCCGTAGCTGGTGCGGTACTTCATGCGGCCGATGAGCTTGATGAGCTCGGGGTGCAGGCCCATGACGTTGGTCTCCAGCACGGCGCGCTCGCCCTCGGCCTTGATGGTGGCATCCACTTCCCGCTTGGCGCTCTCCACCATCTCCTCAATGCGGGCGGGGTGGATGCGGCCGTCCAGGATGAGCTTTTCCAGGGCCAGCCGGGCGATCTCCCGGCGGACGGGGTCAAAGCAGGACACGGTGATGGCCTCGGGCGTGTCGTCGATGATGAGGTCCACGCCGGTGAGGGTCTCCAGGGTGCGGATGTTGCGGCCCTCACGGCCAATGATCCGGCCCTTCATCTCGTCGTTGGGCAGGGGCACCACGGACACGGTGGCCTC